>NZ_JBBARU010000061.1:0-19909 GCF_040399605.1 Rhodovarius sp.
GCGCCGGCCAGGCTTCGGCCAGGAACCAGCGCATGGCGTCGATATTGGGCGGCGTGGCGCTGCCCACGAAGAGCAGGCCGCCGCCCTGGCCCGGCTGCGGGGCTGCCACGGGCCGCGCCGCCATGGCGGCCACCAGCACCGTGGCGCGTGGCGCCATGCGCCGTGCCGCCTCGGCCTCCTCGGCCTGGACGGCGATGATGATCCCCGCACGGCGCAGCAAGCGGGCTTCGGCACCGGCAGAGAGAAGGGCGACGCTGTCGCGTGCGCCTTGGCGGGCGAAACTCTCCGCACGTTGCGAAAACAGGTCGTGCATGAGCACCGCCACGGGCGCCACAGGCGCCAGGGTATGGCCGATGGCGGGCAGGCTGAAGGCATAATCCGCGAGCACTGCGGCACTGCGCCCCCGCGATTGCGCGGTGACGAAGAGCAGGTCGTCCCCGGTCCAGGGCAAGGCGATGGCATAGGGCGCGGGCTGCCGCCAGGCCGCCGGGGCGGTGAGGCCCGCGCGTGCCATGAGCCGCGCGGCGATGCCCCGGGCCGCGGCCGCATAGACGGCCGGCGATGTCGCAAAAAGCCAGGGGCCGAGGCGCCTGCCGCCGCGGAAGGCCATGCTGTCGAAGGCCTGGTCGAGGGCGTCTATGCGCAGGACGGGCACGCGGCCGAAGCTGCCCGGTGTCGGGCTTACGAGATGCGTCGGCATGCCTGCCTGGCGCAGGGCGGCGCAGAGGCTTGTGAGATAGGCCGAACTTCCATTGGCGCCCGGTGTCAGGCGCTGGCGGGAGATGATGGTAACGCCGGGCTGTAGCGGTGGCATCTGCCGGGCGGGGAGCCGCCGGCGCAGCGCCTGCATGCCGAAGCGCGCGAGGATGGGCAGCGCCGCTGGCCGGGCGGCCATGAGTTGTGCGGCCTGGCCGACATGGAGGGCCTTCACCGCCGTGACCACCGCCTCAACCGTCTCTGCCGTGCCGATAGCCAGCAGCCGCGCATCCAGGGCAGCGGCGATGGCGGGCGTCACACCCGGCAGCGCGCGCAGCTTAGCGTCGGCGGCGCGCATCGCGGCCAGGGCGCCTGGGGCCATGCGGCTCGAAATGGACTGGCTGTGCCGCCGGTAGAAATACAGCGGGGTGGGCAGGATGCGCAGGCGGATGCCGCTCAGCAGCAGGCGCAGCACAAGGTCATAATCCTCGGCAATCCGCAGTGTCTCGTCATAGTGCAGCCCCGCCACGGCGCTGCGCCGGATCAGCGGCTTGAGGTAGCCCAGCTGGGGAATTCGGCTGAAGGGATGGTTGGCCGCAATATAGCCGGCCGCCTCCACCCAGCCCGGGGTATCGCCACCCAGCAGCCGGTGGGGCGGGGCGATGGCGGTGTCATCGAAGAGGATCAGGTCATCGGCGATGAGGTCGGCCGCAGAATTCTGCGCTTCCGCCAATAGTATCGCCAGACGCTCGGGCGCGATCACGTCGTCGGCGTCCATGATGGCGATCCATTCGCCCTGGGCGCAGGCGAGGCCGGTATTGCGCGCCGCCGCCGGGCCGCCGGCCGCCCTGCGGCGGATGAGCCGGATGCGCGGGTCGGCCGCCGCCATGGCCTCGACCATGGCCGGGCTTGTATCGGTGGAGGCATCGTCGACCACCAGGATCTCGATGGCCTGCAGGCTCTGCGCCTGAACAGAGTTGAGCGCATGGCCGATATGCTTGGCGCCGTTGCGGTTGGCCATGATGATGCTGATGGTGGGATGGTTGGCCATCAGGGCGCCTGCGGCGCAGCGGCGGCAGGGCTGCATGCCATTTGGCGCGCTATGCGCCCATCGGGGTTGTGGGCCAGCATCTGGGCCTTACCCAGGCCAGCGGCGATGTGCTGAGCATCCATCAGACGGCACCCCGCCGTGCCAGCACGGCTGGCACCGTGCGCAGCAGTATCGTCAGGTCAAGCCGCAGGGAGGGCCTCTGGGCATAATCCATGTCGAGCGCCACGCGATCGGTGTAGCTGGTCCCGCTGCGACCACTGACTTGCCACAAGCCGGTGATGCCCGGCGTCACCGCGAGATAGGCGCGGGCACCGACCCGGCCGTAATGGTCTTGCAGCTCCTCCGCCACCACCGGCCTTGGGCCGACAAGGCTCATCTCACCGCGGAGCACGTTGATGAGTTGGGGCAGTTCATCAAGGCTTGTCTGGCGAAGGATGGCACCGAGCGGGGTGATCCGCGGGTCGTGCTTCAGCTTGCGGCGGGTGGCCCATTCCGCCGCGTCGGCGGGGTTGTTGCGCAGTTGCTCGGCAAGGCGCTGGTCGGCATCCATGGCCATGCTGCGGAACTTGAGGCAGCCGAAGCTGGCGCCGCCGCGGCCGATGCGGCGATGGCTGTAAAAGGCGCTCCCGCCATCGCGGCGGATGAGGGCGATAAGAACGAGGAAGAGCGGCGACAGCAGCACAAGCAGTGCCAGGCTCGCGGCCGTGTCGAAGCTGCGCTTGGCGGCCCTGCGCAGATTGGCAGGCAGCAGGCTGCGCGGTTCCTGGTCGAGGCGCGGTGTGGAGAGGGCCTCGAGGCCGGATCGGATCATGGTCGGACTCCCGTTTGGTGCAATGCGAAATCGCGGTACGTTTGACGGGCGTTTCGCTCTTCCCAGGGCAGTCTTCTTGCGGCTGAACAGCGATTAAATGATCTTTAACGGCAAGTTATATTTTTAAATTGCTTGCGAATTATCGACGTTAGGATCGATTTACTCGAACATGTACCATTACAATTTAAGAAAAGGATTTACGATTGATGTGTTGATTTTTATGAATTTTTATTATTTTTAGCAATATTATGATGGTGAAAAAATGAGAGTTCACTTTCTTTGCGTGATAATAAAATTTCAAAATTAATATTCGGCATTGCAAAAAAGGGTATTTTCGGTTCTGCCACTCGTGCTTGCCATTCTGGACAAGCCAGGCGGTTCCCCGCGCCTGCGCGCGGTCTCCTCGCTCGCGGTGACGTGGCGGTTGTGGCTTGTCTGGATGGCTTGCAGCGATGGCCCGCAGCAACGGCTCAGCGGCGCGTCGGCAAACCCGTCTCCTGCCCATAGGCATTGATGGCGAAGAGCAAGAAGGTGCCGATCGCGAAAGGGTATGTGGTATCGACTTCGACAAAGGCGCGGGCGAGCAGACAGGTTGCGGTGGCAAATAGTGATGCGGTGGCAAAGTCTGGCTCCGCCAGCACCCGGCGCAGCGTGCGAAAGACGCCCATCAGCAGCAGCCAGGCGATGCAGGCGGCACCGACCACGCCCAGCGTCACCGCCGTATCGATGAAGGTGTTGTGGAAATGAAAGCCGCTGCGCCCGGTGATATGGAACTGCCGCCACAGCCCTTCGGCCCAGGGGTTGCCCTGCTGCCAGAAGGCCTGGTAGCCCTGTCCGAGCCACGGCGCACGGGCGATCTGCACCCAGGCATGCGCCCAGAGATCGGTCCGCCCTGTCAGCGTCAGGTCCTTGCCGAGCACGCGGATGATGAAGTCACGCGCCACCTCGCCCAGCGTTCCGCTCAGCGCCAGCATGGCCAGCAGCAGCAGGAAGGGGATTGCCACCAGCAGCCCGCCCACCGCCGCCATCCCGCGCTCGGCGCGCCGCATCCGTCCGAGCATCAGCCCGCCGACGAGCATGCATAGCGCAAGCACCGTGGTGACCAGCGCACCGGCCGAGCGCGCCATCACCAGCAATGGCAGCGCCAGAAGCAGTGCCGCGCTGCCCAGTAGCCGCACGCGAAACGACTGTGCCCAATCCAGCGCCGCCGCCGCGCCGAAGATCACCAACAAGGCCATGAAGAAGGCCATGGAGTTCTTCGCCGCGAAGATCCCAACGAAAGGCGCGGTGCCGGTGAAGGGATCGAGCACATAGCGGCCCAATGCGAGGCAGAGCAGAGCCCCCACTGCCAGGCTGGTGACCACCGCCGACACGAAGGCGCGCGGCGGCAGCAGGCGCGCGGCCAGCACGCCCATCATCGTGGTCAGCAGCAATTGCGCCCCCGCCCGGGCCGAGGCGGAAGGGTAGGCCGACCACGCGACCGATACCAGGGCGAGCAGCGGCAGCGTCAGCAGCCAGGGTTGGCGCATCCAGAGCGACAAGATGCCCGGCCCCTTGGCGCCGATCACGAGGGCCCAAAGTGCTAGAAACAGCGCGGCTCCCGCCGCGGCCATGATGCTTCCGGTCGAACTGACGAGGATGCCAACGCAACCACCGGCGACGGCGATCCAGGCCAGGGAGGCATGCGCGCTGGCAGGGGAGAGTGCTGGCGGCGTGTCGCGCATCACCAGGCGCGCAGGCGCAGCATCAGTCCCGCAGGGTCGTAGCGGTTGGCCAGATCGAGCAGTGGGCGGGGCAGCATCGGCAAGCCTCCTGCATAGCGAAGCTTTCCGCTACACCCCCGGCGGAGCCGGCCGCAATATGGCGCGCGGTCAACGCAAGCGAATGTGTTGCGCAAGAGGACAAGCCGGGCCGGGAGCCGCAATCCATGCGGAAATATCATGCATTCGCTCCGCAAAACGTGAACAGCATCTGGCGCCAGCAGGCCGATATGAGGGGCATGGCACGGATCAAACCTGGTGGGCTTCAGGCCTGCCTATGGATGCTGTTGGCATCGCCTGGGCTCGCCCAGCAGCCCAGCCTGCGCCCCGCCTCGCCCGAGGCCGGCGACCGTGGCGGCGTGGCGCGGGCGAGCGCCGCGGCGCGGGTGAGCCAATCCGGCACCCGTGCAGCGGAGACGCTGCGCGGCACCCCCGGCGATGATGCTTTCCGCGGCGGGGGCGGGGCCGATACGCTGATTGGCGGTGCCGGCGATGACACCTATTTCGTCACCAGCAGCGAGACCATTATCGAGGTGCCGGGCGAGGGTGTGGACACTGCCGTCTTCCTCGACGACACCACCTATCTCATGCCGCCCGGCGTTGAGAATGTCATTATCCAGCGCGATGCCAACCGGCCGCTGCATGGCCGCCACATGCAGTATCTCGGCTATGCCGGCGGGCCATCGGCCATCGGCAATGAACTGGCCAACCGCATGCAGGGCAGCGCCGCCGACAATATGCTCGACGGGCGGGGCGGCAATGATGTGCTGATCGGCGGCGCGGGGCGGGACGTCTTCGTCTTCGGCCCGGGTTACCAGCATGACCGGGTGCTGGATTTCGAGCCGGGACAGGACCGGGTGCGGATTCTAGGCGGCCTGTCCGACTGGGCCTCCATCCGCGCCGCCCTGGCCGACACGCCGGCGGGTGCGGTGCTGCGCCTGGGCGCTGACAGCCTGACCCTGGAGGGGCGGGGTGTGGCGGAGCTTACCGTCCGTGACTTCGAATGGCCGCCCGATCCCGCAGCCTGGCGGCTGGCCTTCGCCGAGGATTTTTCCACAGGCCTGCTGCGCTGCGACGGCCGCTCCACGCCTGCGGGGGGCATCTGGCGCACCCGCATGGCGCAGGGCGAGGGCACCACCATGGGTTCCAATGACGGCCAGGCCTTTGTCGACCGTGGCTTTCGCGGCCTGGGGCTGGACCCCTTCTCCTGGCGCGATGGCGTGCTGCAGATTGCCGGGAACTGGTGGCCGCAGCACCGCGAGGCCCTAGGCGGGCGGGAGTTCACCGGTGGCGTCATCACCACCGAGGGCAGTTTTGCCCGGCAATATGGGTTTTTCGAGGCCCGCATGCGCCTTTCCGACTGGCCCGGCGGCTTTCCAGCCTTCTGGCTGCTGCCATCCGACCATAGCTGGCCGCCCGAGATCGATGTGATGGAGCAGATCGGCAATCGCCCGCGGGAGGTCTTCCTCATGGGCCACGTCCTGCCCGGCATCGACACCACGCAATGGCACATTTACGGCCTGGAATGGAGCGCCGATCGCATCGCCTGGTTCGTGGATGGCGCGATGGTGCATGCGGTGCAGGACCACCATCAGCATCGCCCGATGTATCTGCTGCTGAACTACGCCCTGGGCGGAAGCTGGGCCGGTGCGATTCGCAGGCCTGCGACGCCGGGCGATCCGTCAGGTGGCGTCGAGATCGACTGGGTGCGGGCCTGGGCGCCGGCGGGTGAGGTGGCGGAGAGCCGCGCCGCGCCGATGGTGCGGTTCAGCCTCGGCCCCCTCGCACCCGGTGGCACGCCGCAACCCAATGATACCTGGTCGCTGCACGCCACCACGACCGGCCGGCTCCTGCTGCGGCCGGAGGATTTCGGTTTTGCCAGCTTGCACAATTGGCTTGATATCGGCCTGACCAATGACCGGGGCAGCGATACCTGGCGGGCGGATGTGAATAATGGTTGGGTTGGCCTCAACCTGCAGCTCGAAGATGCCGATGGCGGCCGCATCACCGCCGATGACCTGACAATGGTGGAGATCCGCCTCGGCGGCCGCGCACCCAGCCAGGTGATGATCGAACGCAGCCAATTCGGCCTGATCACGACTGGCGAGGGCGATGATGTGGTGGAGATCCGCTCCCAGCACCCCTGGGTGCTGCCGCGTGGACGGGTGTTCGAATTGCGCATGGGGGGCGGCGATGACCGCATTACCGGATGGTCCAGCGGCCACCCCCTGGCGGGCATGCGGGTGGAGGCCGGCCCGGGGCGGGATATTGTGGTGGGCTCCTCCGGCCCGGACGAGATCGCTGGCGGGCCGGGCGACGATATGATGACCGGCGGTGCGGGTCGCGACCGCTTCATCCTGCGCCGGGGTGAGCCGGGCACCGATGTGATCACCGATTTCGAGCTTGGTGCGGACCGGCTCGTGCTGGAAGGCTTCGCCCCGCGCGATGTGGTGCTGCGCGAAACGGGTGAGGGCGTGGTGCTGACCCTCGCGCCTGACCAGCGCCTGACCCTGCGCGGCCTGGCGCTTCAGGGCCGCTCGAGGGATGCCTTTTTGGCGCTTCTGCTGGGCGGCTAAATTGTCCCGCGCTGCCGCACCCCCCGCCAGCAGGCCAGCACCGCCGCCAGCACCGTCTCGCGCGGGGCGCCGGCGCGGCGCATGGCCAGGAGTTTGCGGCGCAGGCGCGCCACTGGCTGGGCTACGCCCTCCGCCACCGAGCCATCGAGCCTTTGCAGGAAGGCGGCGCCGAGCAGCGGGTCCTCGCGGATGATGACATAGGCGGCGTAACCCAGCACCGAGGGCCTGCCATGAGCCATCATGCGGCGGGCGAAGCTGCGCATGTCCACCAGGCGCGGATGCCCGGCCAGAACATCGCGAAGCTCCGCCGCCGAGGCCTTGAGCGGGCGGCTGCCCAGGGGTGTGCATTCGTGCCGCCAGAGCAGGTTTGCCATGGAAGCGAGGAGCGCGCCGTCGCCGAAGCCCGGCAGCAGATCCGGCAAGATTGAGCCTTGCCGTGCCTGGAGGTCATAGGTGTCGAAGGCGGCATCCGGCAGGCCGCGGATGATGGGCAATTCGATTGTGGCGCCGGACTGGATGATGGCCAGCAGCCGGTGCTGGCCATTGAGCAGCCGGCCATCGGCGCCGAAGCAGATCGGCTGCGGATTGAGCGTCCAGCTCCCTGCCCGCATGTCGCTCGCCAGCGCCTCGACATAGGCGAGGATAACCGGGCGGTGGCGGCGATTGGCCTGCAGGAACTGCGCCGCGCGGGTGGGGGTGACGCGTTCCACGCTCATCATGCAGCGGGCGAGATCGGCATCATCATGGGGGCAGGGTTGTGCTGCCTCCTCGCCGGGCGCCTGCCAATCCGCGCCGGGCAGCGGGGGATAGAAGTCGAGCCGAGGAAATGGCCGTCCGGGCGACCAGACCAGGCGGCGGGGGGTGGCATTTGATTGCTCGGCATTGAGCGCCTGCAGGGCGAAGGCGAGATGGCGCGTGGCGCGCGCATTGGCCGAGCGGTCCTGGCGATGCTGCGCAATGGCGTGGCGCAGCATTGCCCCGGCAGCGTCATCGGGGTGCAGGCCCGGATCGGCGAAGGCCGCCAGCAGCCGGGCTAGGGCAGGAGGGTTGCTGCGGCCGCCCATGAAGAGGAGCGGCAGGCGGATGGCATCGGGCAGCGCCGCCGCCGCTAGGTCGGCCGGCGCGGCTGCGATGGCCGCGATCTGGGGATTGCGGTGCAGAACGCGTTCCATCCGGGCCCAGGGTTGGGCGCTGCTACGCTTGCCCAGGCTGCCATCATGGTAGTTCATGCAGGGTGAGCAGCAATTGTTCCACATCGCGGGGATTGGCGAGGCCGCGTGCCTCCAGCACCTGCGCAAAGCTGCGCCGATGGTGCTGATCGATCAGATGGATCATGTCATCGGCGACGTTGCTGGCGAGGACGGTTGGAAAGCTGCTATGGGCTTCCACTGACGCCAGCAGCCGATGCCGACCATCCAGCAGCCGCCCCGTGGCGGAGATGATGATGGGAATGCCGTTCAGGACCCAAGCATTGGCGCGCATCAGGCGGGCAAAGGCGGCGACGCGCTCCTTCTGGACCGGGCGCAGCACCGGGCCACTGCGCAGCAGCGCGGCGGCGGTCGTGGGCTCCAGCTTCAGCTTAGCGAGTTGCAAATCCAGCGCTCCCGCATGCCGCGAGAGGTCCATGCCCCAGCGTCATAGGAGAGATGGTGATTTCGATCGGTCATCGCAACACCTTCAGGCAGGAGGCTCGCCCGGCCCAGCGAGCGTGCCGTGATGGGCGTTTGTGTGGCGCAGGCTGTCGGAACAGGATGGGTCCGAAAGGCAGGCGGCGGCACACGCCATGATTTCGCCTTGATCGGTCCCTTGGTAAGCCACACTTGCGGAGCAGAAACTTCACCCTTACACACCGCCGCCCGGGACAAGGTCGTCATGCGCAGCCACAAACCCGCCCCGACCACCTCACCAGCCACCAGCCCATCGGGCGAGTCCAGGGCGCGATTTTCCGGCACCATCGAGCGTATGAACCAGGCGGCGCTCGAGGCCGTAGAGGCCGCGCGTGAGGCACGGGGCCATGACGCCGCCGCCCGCCTGCGCGAGAGCCAGCCCGGCTTGTTCCTCCGCCTCATGAGGGCGCTGCGCCTCGGGCGCTGATTGCCGGCACACGCAGTTGTGCCACGTCAGTTGAGCCAATCCGGTCTATCCCCACAGCGCCCGGTTCTTCAGCCCCGGTGCGGCTTGGGAGATTGGCTTGGCGCGATGGAGCAGCTTGGGCGGCGGGTTTGGTGGCGCCGCATTATGGGCAGGTC
This sequence comes from Rhodovarius sp., assembly GCF_040399605.1. NCBI lineage: Bacteria > Pseudomonadati > Pseudomonadota > Alphaproteobacteria > Acetobacterales > Roseomonadaceae > Rhodovarius > Rhodovarius sp. Next base: position 9,144 of record NZ_JBBARU010000061.1, read on the forward strand.
TGAGCGGCGGGATTGCCATTATTCTGCCACTGCTGATGTTCGTCGCCTTCGCGCGCGCGCTCCCGCCGCTGGTGATCGGGCAATTCGCCCTGGCCGTGGCGCTGTCGGAGCTGTTGAAATGCCTGGGGGTGCCCGGCCTTTATGAGGTGATATTGCATCGGCAGGACCCGACCGGGCGCGATCAGGCCGCTGCCCAGGGTGTCTTTCTGGTGATGGGGCTGGCGCTGGTGCCGGTGCATCTGCTGCTGCTGTACAGCCTGCTCGCCATGACCTCCAGCCAGCCAGGCAATGAGGCGGCCTGGCTGCTGGGCCTCGTCGCGCTGCGCATCCCGCTCGACCTCATGCTGTTGCAGCCCCAGGCGGAACTGGCGCGGCGCCAGGCCCATGCACGGCTCGCCCAGCGCAACATCATGGCCAATATCGGCGCCGGGCTTTTGGGCTTGGCCGGCATTGTCGCAGCCGATCCAATGCTGGGGCTTGGGCTCTATACCCTGGGGCTTTCGGTCTGTACGGCGGCGGCGACGGTGGTGGGGACACGCGCCTGGCGTTGGCCGATCTGGGCGCCGGATGCGCTGCGGCAGATGCGGGCGGAGGCGCTGCTGGCCTCGGCCGTGCGCGGTGCCTCGGTGGCCCTGATGCAGATGGATCAGGTCGCCCTGGGTGGGTTGCTCGGCCCCATTGCCTTCGCGTTCTACAATGTCGGCAAGCGTATTGAGATGGCCTTTGTCAGCCTCGCCCAAAGCTTTGCGCAGGCGCTGTTCCAGCCGCTCTTTGCGGCCCGGCGGGGCCTCACGGAGCGTGCCGCGGTGCTCCGCCAGGCGCTGGGCATTGTCACCGTCACCTGCGGCGCGGGTGCGGCGGTATTCATCGCAACGGCCGATCTGGTGATCGCGCTGCTGCTCGGGCCGGAATGGGCGCCGGCGGCGCCGGTGGCAGCGCTGCTGGCAGTCGCGGGGCATGGCCGCGCGCTGGCCGCGGCCTGCGCCTCGCTGCTCTCGGTCTCCGGGCAGAATTCAAAATTATTGCGGGTCTTTCTGGTGTCGGCGGGTGTTGGGCTTGCCATGGTGGCGCTGGCAGCCCCCTTCGGCGCGCTGGCGGTGGCCCTGGCGGTCACGCTGCGGGTTCTGGCCACGACGCTCCTGCTGGCCTGGATGACGCGCGCGGCGGCGGGGGATGGCTGGCGCGGCGCCATGCTGCATGCGCTGCTGGGCTTCCTGGGCATGCTGGCGGTGGCGATGCTGGCCCGATCTGCGGTGGTCTGGCCGGGTGGCGTGGCCAGCATGGCGCTTCAGGCGATGGCGGTCCTGGCGGCCTGCTGCGCGGTCGCGCCCATTGCATTGGTCATGCTGCTGCGGCTGGCGCCGCGCGGCCGGATGGGCGGGCCATGAGCCAGGGATTGCGGCTAGCCTATCTCGTGCATGACCTGCACGACCCGGCGGTGGCGCGCCGGCTTGATATGATGCGGCCGCATCTCGCCGATGCGGTGGTCATCGGCTTTCACCGCAGCGGTGAGGCGCCGGCCAGCATCTCCGGCTGGCCGGCGGTCGCGCTAGGTCGCACCGCGGATGCCAGGTTCGCGCGGCGCGTAGTGTTGTTGCTGCGGGCGCGGCTGTTGCTGGCAGCGCTGAAACCCCATATCGCCAGACGGGATGTCGTGCTCTCGCGCCAACTCGAAACCCTTCTGCTGGGCCGGGCGGCGCGCGATGGTTTCGCGCCCGGTGCGGTGCTGGCGCAGGAATGCTTGGATGTGCACCGGCTGCTGGTCGGCCAAGGCCTGGCAGCGCGGCTGCTGCGGTGGCTTGAGCACCGGCTGCTGGCGGCTTGCGATCTGGTGATCACCAGTTCGCCCGGCTTTGAGCGGGAGTATCTGCGGCCGATGCATGGCGCGGCCCTGCCGCCCGTGCTGCTGGTGGAGAATAAGGTGCTGGCGGGCGAGGCCGGGGCTGGGCCGGCGCTGCGACCCGTGGGCCCGCCATGGCGCATCGGCTGGTATGGTGTTTTGCGCTGCCGGCGCAGCCTGCTTCTGCTCGCGGCCCTGGCCCGGAGGCTTCCCGGCCTTGTGGAGGTGGATTTGCGCGGCCGGCCCGCCCGCAGCGCCATCCCTGATTTTGACGCGCTGGTCGCTGCATCGCCCGGCCTCGTTTTTGGCGGGGGCTATGACCGGCGGCACGAATTGGCGGGTCTCTATGGTGGTGTGCACTATGTCTGGGCGATCGATTTCTTCGAGGCCGGGGCGAATTCGGCCTGGCTTCTGCCCAACCGTCTTTACGAAGGCACGCTGTATGGCGCGGTGCCGATCGCGCAGGGCGATGTCGAGACGGGCCGCTGGCTGGCGCTCCGCCGCGCAGGGCTCTTGCTGGAAGGCGACCAGGATAGGCTGCTGCTGGAGCGGTTGGCTGCCCATTTCGGAGGCCTGACGGCTGCGGGTTTTGCAGATGCCGCAGCGGCTGTGGCCGCTATCCCCCGCAGCGCTCTTGTGGATGATGGCCGCGATGGCCAGCGGCTGGCGAAGGCGTTTCGCAGCCTGCTGGCCGGCCTGCCCGGTGAAGCCATGGTCCAGGATGGATGCAACCTGTGACCAATGATGAGATCAAAGCTCTCCTCCATGGTCCTGAGGGCTTGGCCGGCGACGAATGGCATGAAGATTCCGTATGTTTTGACGTAGCATTGGGCGATCTCTAAAACAGGCAGCGGCATCCCCTTCGCAGCCGCCGTCGCACAAGTCCGAGGCAGGCATGGGAGGTTCCGTGCCAATCCGACTGATTCACTCAGAAATTTCGCTTGCAGTTTGACGAAATCTTAAACACATGGTGCTGCTTGCGAAACGAATGGCTGCGAAAGAGGCTTCATGACCAGACAATCTCGCGCGATGGTGCAGCCTGGCGCAGCGTCTTTTTGCCTGTCGCGGGGCTGGGCAGGCCGGCTTTTGGCATTTTGCTTGGTGCTCACCGCCACTTCCGGCTGTGACGATCAGCCAAGCCGCGCAACAGCCAGTCCCCCGCAACCCGTTTCGCCAGCCATCGCCGTGACCGTGCAAACCCTCGAGCGCCGGGAAATCCCGGTCAGCTCCGTGCTTCCCGGGCGCACCGCACCCTTCCGGGTGGCCGAGATTCGCCCCCAGGTCGGCGGCGTGCTGCGCGAGCGCCTCTTCAACGAGGGTGAGGCCGTCCGGGCCGGCCAGCCACTGTTCCAGATCGATCCCGCACCCTTCGAGGCCGCGCAGCGGCGCGCCGAGGCGGCGCTGGTGCGCATCGAAGCGACCGAGCGCCTGGCATTGAGCACGGCCAACCGTCTGCGCTCCCTCGCGCGGTCGCAGGTGGTGAGCGAGCAGAACCTGGAAAACGCCGAGGCGACGCTGCGCCAGGCCCAGGCGGATATTCTGTCCACCCGCGCAGCACTCGAAACCGCGCGGATCGATCTGAGCTATACCCGCGTCGTATCACCAATCTCCGGACGCACGAACCGCTCGAATGTGACGCCGGGCGCGCTTGTCACCGCCAATCAGCCCACCGCCCTCGTCTCCGTCACCCAGCTTGACCCGATGCTGGTGGACATCACGCAGCCCAGCGCTGTGCTGCTGCAGCACCGGCGCGACGTTGCCAGCGGCGCGCTGCGCCGCCCCTCGGCCGACCGGGTGGTGGCGCGGCTTTTGCTCGAGGACGGCTCCGAATATCCCCATGCCGGCGAAATCCAGTTCTCCGAGGTGATTGTGGACCAGGGCACCGGCTCGGTCACCATCCGCGCGGTTTTCGCCAATCCGGACCAGCTGTTGCTGCCGGGCATGTTCGTCCGCGCCCGCATTGAGGAAGGGGTGACTGACCGCGCCCTGCTCGTGCCACAGCGTGCGGTGATGCGCACGCCGCGCGGCGAGCCCATGGTCTTTGTGGTGAATGCCGAAGGGGTGGTGGAAAGCCGCGTCCTGCGCGCCAGCCGCGTCATCGGCAATGACTGGCTGGTGACCGAAGGGGTGGCCCCTGGCGATCGGGTGATCATTGAGGGCTTGCAGCGCGTGCGTGCCGGTACCCGGGTGCAGCCAAGCGAGCGCGCCCCCGCGCGGGTCGCGAGCTAGGACCGCGCCGTGGCCCGTTTCTTCATCGATCGCCCAGTCTTCGCCTGGGTCATCGCGATTTGCATGATGCTGGCCGGGCTGCTGGCATTGCGCAGCATGGCCGTCTCGCAATACCCGGCCATCGCGCCCCCGGCCATCTCCATCAATGTCAGCTATCCCGGCGCCTCGGCGGAGACTGTGCAGACGACGGTGGTGCAGATCATCGAGCAGCAACTCAGCGCCATCGACAATCTGCTCTTCTTCGACAGCCAGACGACCAAGGATGGCCAGGCCCGCATCCAGCTGGCCTTCGCACCAGGCACCAATTCCGATACCGCCCAGGTGCAGGTGCAAAACCGCGTCCAATTGGCGGTGCCGCGCCTGCCGCTGACGGTGCAGCAGCAGGGCATCCGTGTGGTGAAATCCTCCGGCAATTACCTGCTGGTGGTAGGCTTCGTCTCGGCAGATGGCCGGATGGAACGCCTCGACATCTCCGACTATCTCGTATCCAACCTGCAGGACCCGATCAGCCGCACCCCAGGCGTGGGCGATTTCCAGATTTTTGGCGCGCAATATGCCATGCGGATCTGGCTGGATCCGGCGAAGCTGATCAATTTCGGGCTGACGCCCTCTGATGTGGCGGCGGCGGTGCGGGCGCAGAATGTGCAGGTCTCGAGCGGCGAGATGGGTGGTTTGCCGGCCCTGCCGGGTCAGCAATTGAATGCCACCATCATCGGACCCTCCTATCTGCAGAGCGTGGAGGAATTCGGCGCCATCCTGATGCGGGTTCGCGCCGATGGCTCGCAGGTGCGCCTGCGTGACGTGGCGCAGATTGCCATTGGCGGCGAGAATTACGCCATCACCACCCTGCTCGATGGCCGCCCGGCCAGCGGCATCGGCATCCGGCTGGCCAGCGGTGCCAATGCGCTGGACACCGCGGCCGCCGTCCGCGCCACTGTGGAACGGCTGCGCCCGAACTTCCCGCCCGGGCTCGAAGTTGCTTATCTGCAGGACACCACGCCCTTCGTGCAGCGCTCCATCAAGAGCGTGATCACGACGCTGCTGGAAGCGGTGGCGCTGGTCTTCGTGGTGATGTTGCTGTTCCTGCAGAACCTCCGCGCCACGCTGATACCCACCATGGCCATTCCGGTGGTGCTGCTGGGCACTTTCGCGGTGCTGCAGGCGCTCGGCTTCAGCATTAACACCCTCACCTTGTTTGGCCTGGTGCTGGCCATCGGCCTGCTGGTGGATGACGCGATCGTGGTGGTCGAGAATGTCGAGCGCGTGATGGCGGAGGAGCATCTCTCGCCGCTGGAGGCCACGCGCAAATCGATGGATCAGATCACCGGCGCGCTGATCGGCATCGCGCTTGTGCTCTCGGCGGTGTTCTTGCCGATGGCCTTCTTCGGCGGGTCTGTGGGGGTGATCTATCGGCAATTCTCGGTGACCATCGCCACCGCCATGAGCCTCTCGGTGCTGGTGGCGCTATTTTTTACCCCGGTGCTCTGCGCCACCATGCTGCGGCCGCATAAGCCCGGCCAGGGCACGCGCGGCTTCTTCGGCTGGTTCAACCGAGGCTTCGACCGGATCACGGGCGGCTATGTCAGCAGCGTGCGCGCCAGCATGCGCCGGCCGGCGCGGATGATGCTGATCTATGTCGCGCTGCTCGGTGCCCTGGGCTATGCCTTCCTGCGTGTGCCCGGCGGCTTCCTGCCCAATGAGGACCAGGGCATTGCCTTCGCGCAGGTTACCGCCCCGCCGGGGGCGACCGCCGACCGCACGCAGCGCGCGCTGAACGAATTGGGCCGCTACCTGCGCGAGGAGGAGGCCGCCGCGGTCGATAATTTCTTCGCGATCAATGGTTTCAGCTTTGGCGGCCGTGGCCAGAACTCCGGCCTGGGCTTCATCACCCTGCGCGACTGGGACGCGCGAAAGGGGGGCCAAAACAGTGTCTCGGCGCTGACGGCGCGGATCAATGCGCGTTTCGGCGGCTATCAGGACGCGCTGATCATCGCCTCCTCACCGCCCGCCGTGCGTGAACTGGGCAATGCCACCGGCTTCTCCTTCCAACTGTTGGACCGCGGCGGCCTGGGCCATAATGCGCTGATGGCGGCACGTGACCAGTTGCTGCGCCTGGCCAATGAAAGCCCGGTGCTGACGCGGGTGCGGGCCAATGGCCTCAATGACGAAGCGCAGTTTCGCCTGATCGTGGATTGGGAACGCGCCAGCGCCCTGGGCCTCTCCGTCACCGAGATCAATACCACCCTGGCCACGGCCTGGGGTGCCACCTATGTCAATGACTTCATGGATCGCGGGCGGGTCAAGCGCGTCTTCATGCAGGGCAATCAGGAATCGCGGATGACCCCCGGCGACCTCGATAAATGGTTCGTGCGCAACGCCCAGGGGCAGATGGTGCCTTTCTCGGCTTTCGGCCGCACCGAATGGGGCTTTGGCTCGCCGCGGCTGGAACGTTTCAACGGCGTCGCCTCGCGCGAGATTCAGGGCCAGCCGGCCGCAGGCTTCACCAGTGGCCAGGCGATGGACGAGATGGTGCGGCTGGCGGGGCAATTGCCTGCGGGCTTTGGCTTTGAGTGGAGCGGTATCTCGTTCCAGGAGCGGCAATCCGCGGGGCAGGCGCCGGCACTCTACGCGCTGTCGCTGATGGTGGTGTTCCTGTGTCTCGCAGCACTTTACGAAAGCTGGTCGATCCCCACCGCCGTCTTGTTGGCGGTGCCGCTGGGCGTGCTGGGGGCGGTGCTCGCCACCCTCTTTGGCGGCAAGGCCAATGACGTGTATTTCCAGGTCGGCCTGCTGGCGACGATAGGGCTGACCGCCAAGAACGCCATCCTGATCGTTGAATTCGCCCGCGAGGGGTTCAACCGTGGTCTTTCCTTGATCGAGGCGGCGGAGGAGGCCGCGCGCCAGCGGCTGCGCCCGATCATCATGACCTCGCTCGCCTTCACCTTGGGCGTGGTGCCGCTGGCCATAGCCACCGGCGCGGGCTCGGGCGCGCAGAATGCGATCGGCATCGGCGTGATCGGCGGTGTCGTCGCTGGCACGGTGCTGGCCGTGCTGTTCGTGCCCCTGTTCTTCGTCCTTGTGCTGCGCATGTTCCGCGCCCGGCGGGCGGGGGAGGCGGCGCCGGCACGCAATGCCGCGGTGGAGGCGGCAGGCGAGTAAGCCCGAGAAGGGAGCAGAACCTCCCGCGAGCCCGGTGCAGTCTTCGTCCTATCGCCGAGGCAGCCGGTCTTCGGGAATAGGGCTGTCGTGATGGTTCCAATTTTCCACCACGACATTGTAGCATTGACGGACGACACCAGGGGAAACGCGCGATGGCTGAGGCTACCCGATGAGCGAGCTCGTAGCCGACTATGTGATCCTCGGCGGCGGCTCGGCCGGCTGCGTCCTGGCTGCCCGCCTCTCCGAAGACCCGGCGACGGCGGTGACGCTGCTGGAGGCCGGACCCTGGGACCGCAACCCTTGGATTCACATCCCCATGGGCTTCGCCAAGCTCTACGTCACCAAGAAATTCGATTGGAATTACCAGACCGAGCCTGAGCCCGAACTCAATGATCGCCAGATCTATTGGCCGCGCGGGCGGGTCATCGGCGGCTCGGGCAGTGTGAACGGGCTGGTCTTTCTGCGCGGCTCACCGCGTGATTATGACCGCTGGGCGCAATCCGGCGCGCGCGGCTGGTCCTATGATGACTGCCTGCCCGCCTTTCGTAAACTCGAAACCTTCAACGGCCCGGCGAGCCCGCTGCGTGGCCAGGACGGCCCGATGCAGATTGCCGAGGTTCCAAGCCCCACGCCGGGCTGTCGCGCCTTCGTTGAGACCTGCGAGGCGCTGGGCTTCCCCCGCAATGCCGACAATAATGGCGAGTGGTTTGAGGGCGTCGCCCCCAACCAGCTCAACGTCCATAAGGGCAGGCGCTGGAGCCCGGCCGTGGCCTATCTGCGCCCCGCGCTGAAGCGGAGCAATCTGCGCGTGGAGACCGAGCGCCTTGGTGTGCGGCTGGTGTTTGAGGGGCAGCGCTGCGTTGGGGTCGTTGTTCGCCGCGCCGATGGGGTGGAGGAGACCCATCGCGCCCGGCGGGAGGTCATCCTCTCCTCCGGTGCGATCGAGAGCCCCAAAATGCTCATGCTCTCGGGCATTGGTGATGGGGCGGCGCTGCAGGGGCTGGGTATCGAAACGCGGGTGCATTCGCCCCAGATCGGCCAGAACCTGCAGGACCATATGCTGGTGCGCTACGCCTATCGCACCAAGCCGGCCGATACGCTGAACGAGACCATGGCCAACCCGCTGAAGATGGCGAAGATGGGCCTGGAATGGGCGCTGGGCCGGCGTGGGCATATGACCATAGGCGCCTCGGAAGCGAGCCTGTTTGCGCGCGTGCTGCCTGGCTCGGAGGAGCCGGAGGTGCAGTTCCAATTCGTGAACTATTCACTCGATGCGCCCAAGGGCGTCTCGGCAGCGGCGTTGCACAAGCAGCCGGGCTTCACCTTCAATTTCTGCCAGTGCCGCCCCGATAGCCGCGGCCAGATCACCCTGCGCAGCGCCCGCGTTGAGGATAAGCCGCGCATCGAGGCCAATTACCTGACGCATCCGAATGATGTGCGGGTGATGCTGGAGGCTGCGAAGCTTGCGCGCCGCATCGCCGCCACCAAGCCCTTCGCAGGGCTAATCGAGGAGGAATTGGCGCCTGGCCGCCATGTGGAGGATGACGCCGCCACCCTCGCCTATCTGCGTGAGGCCGGCACCACCGTCTATCACCCTTGCGGCACCGTCCGCATGGGCAGCGATGACCATGCACCGCTGGACACGCAGCTGCGGCTGCGCGGGGTGGAGGGGCTGCGGGTTGTGGATGCCTCGGTGTTTCCGCTCATGCCCTCCTCCAACATCCACCCGGCCGTGCTGATGACTGCCGAGCGGGCGGCGGAGATGATCCGCGCAAGCTAGGGCAGGGGGCGCTGCTTAGGCGCGGCGGGGTAGGCTCATGCGCTTGCTCCCTGCTGCGGCGTCCTTTGCCAGTCGAAGGGTTTTGCGCGCGGCAGGGAGAGGTTTTCGCGCAGTGTCGTGCCGGTGAATTCGCGCCGGAAGACGCCGCGGCGTTGCAGTTCCGGCACCACCAGCCGGCAAAAATCCTCATAGGAGCCGGGCATATGGGTGGCAGCGAGGACGAAGCCGTCGCAGGCGCGGGCCTCATACCAATGATGCATTTCCTCAGCGACGCGTTTGGCGGTGCCGCTGAAGCAGGGGAATTCGCGGATGGTGCCGCGGCCGCTGATGCTGACGAAATCGGCGAGGGTGGGGTTCTGCTTGCCCGAGCCTGCGACGACACGGTCACGGATGGCCTGCAAGCCCTTGATACCGGCCAGTTCCTCATCGGTGAAGGCCTCATCCATTCCCTTGGAGGCGAAGTCATAATTCAGCACCTCCGATAGCAGGGCGAGCCCGTCGATAGGCTTGGCCAGGCTCTCGATTAGTGCCCGCTTCTCCGCCGCCTCATCCTCGCTATTGCCGATGATGGCATAGACGGCCGGACAGACGCGCACGGTGTCGGGGTCACGGCCCGAAGCTGCGACCTGCGCCTTGAATTCGGCATAGACCTTCTGCCCCGCCTTGAGATTGGGGTAGATGACGAAGATCAGGTCGCCCCAATTCGCCGCGAAAATGCGGCCGCGGCCGCTCTGGCCGGCCTGGATCAGCACCGGGCGGCCTTGCGGCGTGCGTGGCACGGTGAAGGTGCCCTGGCTCTTATACCAGCGCCCCTCGAAGTTCAGCCGCTTGACCTTGGCCGGATCGGCGAAGATGCCGCTTTCGCGGTCATTGATAATGGCATCATCGCCCCAGGCATCCCATTGGCTGAGGACGATCTGCATGAATTCCTCGGCCCGGTCGTAGCGCAGGTCGTGCTCGGGATGTTCGGCGCGGCCCATATTATGCGCCTCGCTGTCATTCAGCGAAGTGACGACATTCCAGGCCACGCGCCCGCCCAGCATATGGTCCAGCGTCGCGAAGACGCGGGCGACGTGATAGGGCTCGTAATAAGTGGTGGAATAGGTGCCCCCGAGGCCGAGCTTTTCCGTGGCCAGGCCCATGGCGGTCAGGATGGAGATCAGGTCCAGCTTGACCACGCGGATGCCGTTGCGCACGGCCTCGGCATGGTCGTGGCCGAGAATGTCGGGCAGGGCCAGGCGGTCATCGAAGAAGGCGAGGTGGAAGCGGCCATCCTCCAGCGTGCGGGCGATGCGCTGGTAGTATTGCGGCTTCAGGAAATCCTGCACGGTTTCAGGATGCCGCCAGGAGCCTGGGTAGTTCGAGCAATTCTGTGCCTGCAGGAAGGCCACCATGGCCATGTCGTTGCGGGGGGGCATCAGCCGTTCAATGCTCCGGTCAGCGCCAGGGTGACATCGGCGAATTGGCGTGAGTTCGGCGCGCGCGTGGTGACGTCGAGCGGCAGGCTATCCATGGCGTTGCTCCATATCGCGCATCGTGCAGCGCGTTGGGGGGAGCATGATCGGGGTTTGGTGGGGCGTCAAACATACGGACAAATCTACCTGGACGAGCCGCCCCGCGCCGCCTATCAGCGAATCCCACACCACGGAACCAAGCGATGACCGCGCCCAGCCGCAGCTTCCTTTTCGCCCCAGGCGACCATGCCCGACGCGCCGAGAAGGTGCTCACCACCGGCGCCGATGCCGCGATTCTCGACCT
>NZ_JBBARU010000062.1:0-8766 GCF_040399605.1 Rhodovarius sp.
CCCACAAACCGAATGTCTGTAATTTGGAGAAGGGAGTTGGAAAGCCAACTGGAGCGGGCGAAGGGATTCGAACCCTCGACCCCGACCTTGGCAAGGTCGTGCTCTACCCCTGAGCTACGCCCGCCCGCTCTCTGAGATTGAAAATGACCCAATGTTGCAGTTTGCGCAACCCCCCCCCTGGCAAGATGATTCATTATCGCCCGCTTGCCCTCATCCCCCATGCTCTGCCACATCCTCGTCATGAGCACCGCCGACGCCCCCATCCGCCCCATTCCCATCATCCCAGGCCCCGCGCCGCGCCTCCTGCTCATCCAGGCGCCTTATTACGAGGCCATCGTCTCCGGCATGCGCCATGCCGCCCAGGCCATGGCAGCAGAAACCGGCGCCAGCCTCGATGTCGTCGATGTCGCCGGCGCCTTCGAATTGCCCGCGGCACTGCGCATGGCCATTCAGTCCGGCCGAGCGTTTGATGGCGTCCTCATCCTGGGCTGCGTCGTCCAAGGCGGCACCGACCATTACGAACACATCTGCCGCGAGACCTTTCGCGGCGTGATGGATATCTCGGTGGAAACTGGCCTGCCCATCGGCTTTGGCCTGCTCACCGTCGCCACCATCCAGCAGGCCGAGGAACGCTCGGCCGATAATCACCACAATAAGGGGCGTGAGGCGATGTTCGCCCTCCTCATGCAGGTCGCGCTGCGCCGCGCCTGGGGCCTGGCGTGAGCCTTCCCACCCAACCGCGCGGCCGCCCGCGCACCGGCGCGCGCGTCGCCGCCGTGCAGGCGCTGTTCCAGGCCGAGGCCTCGGGCGATTCGCCCGAAACCGTGCTCGACCAATTCATCCGCCATCGCCTGGGCCAAATGCCGGGGCAGGGCGGCTTTGAGGATGGCCGCGTGCCCGAGGCCGATGTCGCCCTCTTCGCTGGCATCGTCCGCCGCGCCGCCACCCGTAGCGATGACCTCGACGCCATCATCACCGCCCACCTGGCCGAGGCCTGGCCGCTCGCCAAACTCGACCCCGTGCTGCGCGCCCTGCTGCGTGCCGCCACCGCCGAGCTGCGCGATGGGCGCGAGCCCCCGGCAAAGGTCATCATCCGCGAATATCTCGACATCGCGCATGGCTTCTTCACCGCCAAGGAACCGCGCTTTGCCGCCGGCGTGCTGGATGCACTGGCCCGCAGCCTACGCCCCGGCGATTTCCCTGCGTGAACAATGCGGCCCCCTTGGCGCCGGAATTTGCGCTGATCGCGCAGCATTTCCGCCCGCTGGCGGGGCAGGGGGCCTTGGACCTTTCCGATGATGCCGCCCTGCTGACACCGCCGCCCGGCCGCGAACTCGTCCTCGCCGCCGATGCCATGGTCGGCGGCGTGCATTTCCTGCCTGAGGACCCGCCCGAGACCATCGGCCGCAAACTCCTGCGGGTGAACCTGTCGGATCTGGCGGCGATGGGGGCGGACCCGCTGGCATATCTCATGACCGTGGCACTCCCCCGCGCCACCCCCGCCGCCTGGCTCGAGGGCTTCGTCGCCGGCCTCGCTCTCGATCAGGCGGAATTTGGCCTGCAAGTCCTGGGTGGCGACACCGTCTCCACCCCCGGCCCCGCCAGCCTCAGCCTTACCATCCTGGGCACGGTACCGCCCGGCCAGGCGCTGCGCCGCGGCGGTGCCCGGCCGGGCGATTCGCTCTGGGTCAGCGGCAGCATCGGCGATGGTGCGCTCGGCCTTCGCGCCGCCCGTGGCGAGATTCCCGACCCGGATGGCTATCTAGCCGGCCGCTATCGCCTGCCGCAGCCCCGCCTTGCGCTGGGCCGGGCGCTGCGTGGCCTCGCCACCGCCTGCATGGATGTCTCCGATGGGCTGGTGCAGGATCTTGGTCACCTCGCGCGCGCCTCAGGCTGTGGCGCCGTGCTGGAGGCCGCCCTGGTGCCGCTCTCCCCCCAGGCCCAGGCCGCCGATCTGAGCTTTCTGATCACCGGCGGCGATGATTACGAACTCCTCTTCGCCCTCCCCCCCCGCACCCTGCCGTCAGGAAACATGGCCGCCACGCGCATAGGCCACTTCACGGCAGGCCCGCCCGGTGTTCTGGTGCTGGACAAGACGGGCCAGCCCATGGCGCTGTCACACCAGGGATGGAGCCACTTCTAGATGGATGCGACAGCGCACACCTCGCCCGACCCGCGCGCCGAGGCCGCGATGCGCATCACCGTCTGGCGGCTGTTCTTCTGCCAGGCGCTGATGCAAGCCACCGTGGTGGGGCAGGTGGCGATGAGCGCGCTGATCGGCCACACCCTCTCCGCCAATGCCGCCCTGGCCACCCTGCCCATGGCGGTGCAGATGACGGCGGTGATGCTGGCCTCCATCCCCGCCGGCATCCTCTTCGCCCGGCTGGGCCGGCGGACAGGTTTCATGGTGGGCGCCGTCGCTTCAATCTGCGGCAGCCTGCTCTTTGCCGCCGGCGTCTATGGCGGCAATTTTTTCGTCTATTGTATGGGCTCGGCCTTTGCCGGGGTGGGCTTTGGCATCGCCCAGCATTACCGCTTCGCCGCCTCGGAAGTGGCACCGCCAGCCTTCCGCGCCCGCGCCATTTCGCTGGTGATGACCGGCCCCATCCTCTCGGCCATCGCCGGGCCGGAAATCGTCAAACGCACCTATGATCTGGCGCTGCCCTACCTCTTCCTGCCCACCTATCTGATCCTGGCGGCGGTGCCGCTGGTCTGCCTCGTGTTGCTGGCCGGCACCATCCTGCCGCCGCCGCCGCCCCGGCAGAGAGTGGCCACCCCGATTGGCGAGATCATCGCCCGCCCCAGCTTTGTCGCCGCCGCCGTCGCCGGCCTCGTCGCCTATGGCGCGATGAACCTGATCATGACCGCAACACCGCTCGAGATGATGCTCTGCGGCTTCGGCGTCAGTGCTTCGGCTAGCGTCATCCAATGGCATGCGGTGGCGATGTTCGCGCCGGGCTTCTTCACCGGCCGGCTGATTAACCGCTTTGGCATGCGGCGGATGATGATGGCCGGTGCGGTGCTGACCGCCGGCTGCGCCCTGGTTTCGCTGCTGGGCGAGACATTCTGGCACTTCGTCGCCGGCCTGGTGCTGCTGGGCGTGGGCTGGAACTGGATGTTCGTCTCCGCCACCGCGCTGCTCGCCACTGCCTATGAGCCTGCCGAGCGGATGCGCGCCCAGGCGGCCAATGATTTTATCGTCTTTGGCACCGTGGCCTGCACCGCCTTCCTCTCCGGCTTTGTGCATGCCCAGCTTGGCTGGGCGCTGCTCAATCTGGCGGTGATCCCGCCGCTGGTCGCAGCCCTCGCCCTGTTGCTCTGGCAACAAAGGGTATCCCGCCTGGCCCCACGCCCGGCCTGAGCCCTAAACCAGCGCCCCCCGAGAATAAGGACCCGCCCGTGCTGACACGCCGCGCCGCCCTCGCCTTCACCCTGGCTCCCCCTCTGGCCAACCCAGCGCTGGCGCAGGGCGAATGGCCCTCGCAGCCCATCCGCATGATCATGCCCTATGCCGCGGGCGGGCCCACGGATGTGATCGCCCGGCTGCTGGCCGATGCAATCTCACCCCGTCTCGGCCAGCGGGTGGTGGTGGAAAACCGCACCGGTGCGGGTGGCAATATCGGCGCGGCTGCCGTCGCCCGCGCCGCCCCTGATGGCCAAACCTTCCTCTTCAGCAATACCGGCCATGCGGTGAATCGCGCACTCTATGCCCGGCTGGATTACGACCCGGCGAATGACCTGGTGCCGGTCACCATCGTCGCCGAAAGCCCGATGGTGCTGATGGTGCCCAATGCCGCGCCGGATCGCAGCCTGGCCGATCTCGTCGCCCGCGCCCGCGCCCGGCCGGAGGGGCTCTCCTATGCCTCCTCGTGCGCGGGCGGCGCGCTGCAATTGGTCACCCTGCTGCTGCTGCAGGCGGCCGGCATCAGGATGACCGAGATTTCCTATCGCGGCAGCGCCCCCGCCTTGCAGGATCTTTTGGCCGGCCGGTTGGACATGCTCTATGACGCCGGCCCCTCGGCCTTTCCCGTCGTGCAATCCGGCCAGGCCCGGGCGCTGGTCGTTTCCGGGCCGGCGCGCAGCCCGGTGATGCCCAACCTGCCCACCGTGGCCGAGGCCGGCTTTCCCGCCGCCACCTTCTCGGTCTGGCAAGTGGTGCTGGCACCTGCCCGCACGCCCATGCCCATCCTGGAACGGATGAACCGCGAGATCGCCGCCGTGCTGGGCGATGGCCCGCTGCGCGCCCGGCTGATCGAGATGGGGGCCGAGCGCGTGGTGGCCAATTCCATCCCCGAGGCCGCCCGCTATGTCGCCGAAGAAATGACCCGTTGGGGCAATGTGCTGCGCGCCGCCGGCGTGCAGCAGCAATAAGGAAAGCGCGCCCAATGACCGACCTGCCAAGCCGCGTGGACATCACCGAAGAAGGCCCGCGCGAGGGTTTTCAAATCGAACCCGGCCCCATCCCCACCGCCGATAAGATCGCCCTGATCGACGCCCTTTCCGCCACCGGCGCCAAGCGCATCCAGGTGGCCAGCTTCGTGAACCCCAAAATCGTCCCCGGCTGGGCCGATGCTGAGGCGGTGGTGGCCGGTTTCACGCCGCGCGCCGGGGTTGAATACACCGCACTCTGGTTCAACGCCGCAGGGCTTGGCCGGGTGCAGGGCTTTGCCGAGAGGCTGGCCGTGCAGGGCTCCATCACCGTCACCGGCTCGGAAGCCTTTACCAAGAAGAACCTCAACCGCTCGCATGCCGAGCAGTTGGAGGCCCAGCGCAAACACGTGGCCACCCACCAGGCGGCTGGCGTGCCGATGAACCGCGTCTCGCTGCAAGCGGCCTTTGGCTGTAATTATTCTGGCGCCGTGCCCGCCACCCAAGCCATGGCCGCCTTGCATGACGCCATGCGCCTGGCCGCCGAGACCGGTTGCAGCATCGAAAAAATCTCCCTGGCCGATAGCATGGGCTGGGCCAATCCGGCGCTGGTCGACCGGCTGGTGAGCGCGGTGCGCGAGGCCTATCCGGCGCAGAAAATCTCGCTGCATCTGCATGATACGCGCGGCCTGGGCATTGCCTGCGCGGCTGCGGGGCTGCGGCTGGGGGTTTCGATGTTCGATGCTGCGGTGGCCGGCCTGGGCGGCTGCCCCTTTGCCGGCCACCCCGGCGCGCCGGGCAATATCGCCACCGAAGAGCTGGTCTTCCTCTGCGAGGAAATGGGTGTGGCAACGGGCATTGACCTTGATGCGATGATCGAGGCCGCAAAGCTCGCCGAGCGCATCGTCGGCCACCGCCTGCCGTCGAATCTGCTGCGCAGCGGCGGGCTGGCCGCCTTCCGGCGCGCGGCGTGATGGCCGCCGATTCACGCCTCCGGGCTTATGCCCTCCGCCGATCGGAGGCGGCATGATGGCCGCCGATACACGCCTCCGGGCTAGCGCCCTCCGCCGATCGGAGGCGGCATGACCCTCCCCCTGGACGGCGTTCGTGTCGTCGAATTCTCGCATATGGTGATGGGGCCGTCCTGCGGCCTCATCCTCGCCGATCTCGGCGCCGAGGTGATCAAGGTGGAGCCGCCCGGCGGTGATCGCACCCGCCACCTCAAATCCTCCGGCACCGGGTTTTTCGCCGCCCTCAGCCGCAACAAAAAATCCGTCACGCTCGACACGGCAAACCCCGCCGATGTCGAGACGCTGCTGCGCCTGATCGACACCGCCGATGTGGTGCTGGAGAATTTCCGCCCCGGCGCGCTGGCGGAAAAGGGCCTGGGCTTCGACACTCTACGCGCGCGAAACCCCCGCCTCATCTGCCTGTCCCTGAAGGGCTTTCTCTCCGGCCCCTATGAGCGCCGCACCGCGCTGGATGAGGTGGTGCAGATGATGTCCGGCCTGGCCTATATGACCGGCCCGCCCGGGCGGCCCTTACGCGCCGGTGCCCCGGTCAATGACATGATGGGCGGGATGTTCGGCGCCATCGCCATCCTCGCCGCGCTGCGCGAGCGTGAGCGCAGCGGCGAGGGCCAGGTGCTCGCCGCCTCGCTCTTCGAGAATGCCGCCTTCCTGGTCTCCACCGCCATGCTGCAACAGGCCATCACCGGCGTCGCACCCGAACCCATGCCCGCCGGCCGCCGCGCCTGGGGCGTCTATGACGTCTTCACCGCCAGCGATGGGGTGCAGATTTTCGTCGGCGTCGTGACCGACCGGCAATGGGAGATCTTCTGCACCGCCCTGGGCGAGCCGGCCCTGCTGGTGCCCGAGTTTGCCAGCAACAACCTGCGCAGTGCGGCACGCGAGCGGTTGATCCCGCTGGTGCAATCCATCCTCGGCCGCTTCACCGTGGCCGAGATCGAAGCGCTCTGCGCCCCGGCAGGCCTGCCCTATGCCCGCATCAACCGGCCATGGGATCTCTTTGAGAATGCGCATCTGCAAGCCTCGGGCGGGCTTTTGCCGGTGACGCTGCCCGATGGCAGGACCGTGCATATCCCCGCCCTGCCGATGCAGTTTGGCGAGCGCCGATTGGGCGTGCGGCATGACCTAGCCAGCCCCGGCCAGCACAATGACGAAATCCTGGGCCCGCTATCGCCCCCACCCGAGGACAGCTAGCCACCATGCAAAGGCGCGCCCTGCTCATCACCCTGGCCAGCCCCTCCTTGGCCAACCCCTCCCTGGCCCAGCCCGTTGCGGCCCAGCCCGCCTATCCGGACCGGCCGATCCGGCTGATCGTGCCTTTCCCACCCGGGGGCGGCACGGATGTGATCAGCCGCGAGATCAGCGCCCGGCTGCAGGCTGATTTGGGCTGGAACATCGTCATTGAGAACCGCCCCGGCGCGGGCGGCAATATCGGCCTTGATGCCGTGGCCAAGGCCGCGCCCGATGGCTTCACCCTGGGGATGGGCCAGGCCTCCAACCTCGCGATCAACCCAGCGCTTTATCCCGCGATGCCCTTCGACCCGCTGCGCGATTTCGCGCTGATCTCGACCGTGGCGCAGCAGCCGCTGGTGCTGGTCACTGCCCGCGCCGCGCCTTGGGCTGATCTGCCGGCGCTGGTCGCAGCCGCCCGCGCCGCGGGCGCGCGCCTCACCGCGGGCCATTCGGGCAATGGCACGGTGGGGCATCTTTTGGGCGAACTCTTCGCCCAGGCCAGCCAGGCCGAGATCACCCAGGTGCCCTATCGCGGCGCGGGGCAGGTGACGGCGGATTTGCTGGCGCGGCGGGTGGATATTTTCTTCGCCAATCCCCCCGCCGTGCGCGGCCTGATCGAGGCCGGCGAATTGCGCCCCCTGGCGGTGAGCGGTGCCGGCCGTAGCCCGAGCTTCCCCCGCGCACCCAGCCTCGCCGAGGCCGGCTTCCCAAGCCTTGTCGCGCAAAATTGGACCGGGCTGGTCGCCCCCGCCCGCACCCCGCCCGCCATCATCGCCCGCTGGAGCGAGGCCACGCGCGGGGCCCTCGCACATCCCGAGATGGTGCAGAAACTGGCGCAGGAGGCCAGCGAGCCGCGCCCCAGCACCGCGGAGCAATTCCGCGCCTTCCTCACCGAAGAGCATGCCCGTTGGGGCCGTATCGT
Organism: Rhodovarius sp.; assembly: GCF_040399605.1. Lineage (NCBI taxonomy): Bacteria > Pseudomonadati > Pseudomonadota > Alphaproteobacteria > Acetobacterales > Roseomonadaceae > Rhodovarius > Rhodovarius sp. Next base: position 7,552 of record NZ_JBBARU010000062.1, read on the forward strand.
GCGGCAGGCGCGGATTGAACTGGGCTAGCAGGTTGCTGAAAAACGCTTGTTGCAGGGGCAAAGCCCTTTGATCTTGCTTGCCCTCGCCGTTGGTTTTTTTCCAGCCTGTCAGAGCAGTTTCATGCCTTGCAGCGCCGTAAGCCGCCTCAGCCGAAGTAAATATAATCCGCCCCAAAAAACGGCTTGGGCAAATCCGCCACTGCCAGGCCCGTGCAGGTGATCGAGGTATCGATCAGGCCATTGCCATTGAGGTCGCAATGCAGCGTCGCGCCCTTGAAGCCATTCGCGCCATCGCTGGCGAGCCAGGTGAAGCGGCTCAACCCCGGCCGATAGCCCCAGATCGTCACCGCCTCGCCGGCGGTAAAGTCGGCGATGGTCGACCATGTTCCACTCGCGCCATAATGCGCCCCGCGGCCATCGATGAAGAAGGTATCGCTCCCCGCACCGCCGGTCAGGAAATTCGAGCCCAGGCCGCCATCGAGGATATCCTCCCCCGCCCCGCCATCAATCCCGTCATCGCCGCCCAGGGCATTGATGAAGTCGTTCCTGTCGGTGGCGAGCACCACCTCGGATGCGGCGCTGCCCAGCAACTGATTCTGCAGGCCGCTGACCGGGCCCGCATAGAGATCAGGCAATTCGTAGCTGTTCTGCCCCCCGCGATTGACCAGGACCAGGCCCTGATCCGCCGCCAGGCCTTTGAGCGATGCGATGGAGATCGCCGCCGCGGCCTCGAATTGCAGAAAATCCATATTGCTGATGCGGTCCAGCCCATCCGCCCCGCTGGTGAGCAAAACCCCATCGCGCATGCCATAGCGATGCTGCGAAAGCCTGCCCAACAGCACGGCCAGGTCACCACCACCACCGCCATCCAAAATGTCATTGCCCGCCCCGCCCTGCAGCGTGTCAATGCCCGCCCCGCCGGAGAGCATGCTGCCGAGAAGCGGATTGGCCACCAGCTTCTGCCCGGTATAGCTGGCGAATAGACTATCTCCGCTGCCGCTCAGGCGGCCGATTTCGGCATTATCGGGCATTGTCCAGCCGGAGACGAGCACCAGGATTGTATCGGTACCCTCATCCTCCTGCTCGATCACCGCATCGCCGAGGCTATCCACCTCGTAACTGTCATCGCCAGTGCCGCCGATCATGGCGTCATTGCCGGGGCCACCTTCCAGGCGGTCACTGCCATCACCGCCGCTCAGCAGGTCGTCGCCGCCC
>NZ_JBBARU010000062.1:8866-19728 GCF_040399605.1 Rhodovarius sp.
GCCACCTTCCAGGCGGTCACTGCCATCACCGCCGCTCAGCAGGTCGTCGCCGCCCATGCCCAGCAGCGTGTCATTGCCCGTGTTGCCATACAGCGCGTCATTCTCCCCACCCCCGGTCTGCACACCGATGGGGGCGCCGATATGCGCGGAGAAGACATCTTGGATAAAATTCCTGTCTGTCGCCACCAGCGTGCTCGCCGTGCTGGTGAAGCCTATGGTCGCGCCATCGGCCGAAATGGCCGCATGGGTGGATTGGCCAAAAGCCGGCTCGCCATCGGCGTTGCGCGAGATCAGCAGCAATGCGCCGGTGAGCAGATCCTTGCGGAAAATATCGGCGCTGAGCAGGCCATCCCCGGCGACAAAATTGCTGGCCTGCGAGGTGAAGCTGACATAGCGCCCATCGGCCGAGATATCGGCATCAAAGCTCGCGGCATCGCCCTGATTCTCCCCGCTATCGGTCGAAACCTGCATGATCGCGCCGGTCCAGAGATCCTTGCGGTAGATATCGGCCACGCCATTGCTGTCGCTGGCGAGCATGGCCGCGGCGGTGGCAAACACCACGTAACGGCCATCGGCCGAGATAGCGGGCCTGAGAATGCCCTCCATCTCGCCGGTCAGGCTCTCGCCATTGGCACCCTCCGAGGCGCGGGTGATCGCCCCGCTCAGCATGTCCTTCACGAAGACATCGTCGCGGTTATTGCTGTCATAGCCGGTGAGATTGGCGGCGGTGCTGTCAAAGGCGATATATCGGCCATCCGCGGAGATGGAAGGCGCGTTCATCGCCCCGGCACTGGCCTCTATCCCATCGGCGGCGAGGTTCACCCGCAGGGTCGTCGAGGTGAGCATGTCCTTGCGGAAGACATCGACCGAATAATTCGTGTCATCATCCACGATATTATTGGCGGCGCTGAGAAAGGTGACATAGCGCCCATCGGCCGAGATTGCCGGCGCGAAGGATACCGAATTCGCCGGCAACCCATCGGGTGCAGCGGAGACAATCAGCACCGCCCCCGTCGCCATGTCCTTGCGGAAAACATCGGCAAAGCCATTGCCATCATTGATGGTGAGGTTGGTGGCTAGGCTGGTAAAGGCCACATAGCGCCCATCCGCGGAGATCGCCGGCGAGAAGCTGGCACCATCGGTGGCCGCCCCTGAAAGGGTGCAGGAAACCCGCTCCAGCGCGCCGCTCTGCCCATCCTGCCGCCAGATATCGCTCACATCATTGCCGTCGGCGAGGAAGGTATTTGCCGCATCGGTCGAAAAGACGATGTAAACTCCAACACCAGATGACAGATCGGCGTAGTCGCTCTGGCCGTTGAAATCCTGGGCTGCCAGCCCCTCCGAACGGCGTGTCAGGCTCACACTCATCGCATCCTCACCCAAAGGGGCCGACCGGATGCCGGCGCGCATCACTGTACGGTTTTGCCACCCATGGATGCAATCTAAGACATGTATATAGAGCCTGAAAAGGGCGTTTCGCCCAGCGGTGTACTTTTTTTGTTCTGATTTCAGCCCAGCAAAAAGGCGGGGTCTCCCCCGCCTTTCCGCCAGCCCCGATCAGACCGGGGTGAACATCGGCACCGGCGCGCCCTCGGTGGCCTTGAAGACCAGCTTGACGCTCTGGCCAATCTTCACTGCATCAAGGTCGGTCTGGATGATATTGGTCATCACCGTCGGGCCTTCCTCCAGCGTGACATAAGCCAGGCAATAGGGCTCCTTGCCGCGCTGGACCGACCAGGAATAGATCTTGCCCAGGCCCTTGCTCTCCACGAACTCCACATTGTTGGAGAGCGTGAAGGGCGAGACATGGCGCGGCGGGAAGAAGGTCTTGCCGGTGTCCAGGCACTTGCCGATCAACAGCTTACCCTCGCGGGCCGCGTCGAAGAAGGGCTTGTTGTCCGGGTCCTCGTTCGGGGAAACCGGGATACGGTCGAATGCAGGGGTCGCCATCACACAGCCTCCAAAATGACAGTGCCGCAGCCATGGCGGGTGCACAGCGAGCCACCCTTGCCATTGGCCAGCACCAGATCGTGGTTCTTCACCTGCACCGCAGGGTGCGCCTCGCCACGCGCCTGGCGCACGGCCTCGATCACCTTGGTCATGCCACCGCGATTGCTCGGGTGGTTGTTGCAAAGACCGCCGCCATCGGTGTTGAAGGGCAGCTTGCCCACGCCCGAGATCAGGTTGCCATCGGCGACGAATTTGCCGCCCTGGCCCTTCTCGCAGAAGCCCAGATCCTCCAACTGCAGCACGACCGAGATCGTGAAGCTGTCATAGATCGAGGCGTATTTGATGTCGGAAGGCTTGCAGCCGGCCATCGAGAAAGCCGTCTTGCCGCTTTGCACCGAGGCCGAATAGCTCAGATCCACCGCACCGGCCATCTGGTGCTTCACCGCCTCGCCATAGCCGCGCACCTTGACCAGCGGCCGCTTCAGCTTGCGGGCAATTTCCTCGCGCGCGACGATAATCGCGCCGCCGCCATCCGAAATCACGCAGCAATCCAGCCGGTGCAGCGGGTCGGCGATCATCGGGCTGTTCACCACATCCTCGACGGTGACAACCTTGCGCAGCATCGCATGCTCATTGTGCTGGGCATGATGGCTGGCCGCCACCTTCACCCAGGCCAACTGCTCCGATGTCGTGCCGTATTCATACATGTGCCGCTGCGCGACCATGGCATGCATGGTTGCAATGGTGCGGCCCATCGGCAGCTCAAACGGCTCATCGGGCACGCCCGAACCGGCGGAACGCACCGCCGTGCCGGTCTGCATGCCCTCAGCCCGCGGCCGGCCGGCCAGGGTGATGAGGCACACATCGCACTTGCCCTGGGCGATCATATCGGCTGCGTGGCCGACATGGATCACATAGGACGAGCCACCGGTATCGGTGCTGTCGATGTAGCGCAGCTTGCGCAGGTTCATGTACTCGGCCATCGAAAGACCGCCCATGCCCGGCGCGTCACCGGCGCAGAGATAGCCGTCGATGTCATCGACCGAGAGCCCGGCATCCTGCAGCGCGCCATAGGCGACCTCGGCATGCAGCTGGGCGATGGATTTGGTGTCGGCCTTGCGGGTCGGGTGCTCAAAGGCACCGACGATGTAAGCTTGGCTCATGCTGTTGCGCTCATGGCGATGTTTCCTCTCCGGGTAGAGGTGCAGGGTTGAGCGGAAGCCGTCGCGCGTCAACCTCGGCGGCATGATCTTGGCTCCATTCTGGCATGCGCGCCCGGCCCGGCTTAGCCTGTCCCCCATGCGCCACACCGCCCTGCTGCTTTGCGACTTGCAAAATGATTTCCTCCGCCCCATCGGCGCCTATGGCCGCGCGGGCTGCGGCGCGCCCGAAATCGCTGCTCTGCCGGCCCGGCTGGCGCCGCTGCTGGCGCGGGTGCGGGGGCAGGGCGGGCTCGTCATCAGCACCCATTTCACCCTGGTGCCGGGGCATGGTGGCGAGCCCTTCATCAGCCCCCATCTCAAAAGCCTGCGCCCCTTCCTCGGCCGCGGCGATTTCCAGCCCGGAAGCTGGGGCCATGCCATGGTGGATGAACTCGGCCCGGCCGATATCGCGATTGAGAAAGTGGCGTTTTCCGCGTTTTACATGTCGCGGCTGGAATGGGTGCTGCGTCAGGCCGGAACCAGCCATTTGCTGGTGGCGGGCATCGTCACCAATGGCGGCGTGGCCAGCACGGTGCGCGATGCGCATATGCGCGAATTTCACGTCACCGTTCTGGAAGATGGCTGTGCGGCCATGACCCCCGCATTGCATGACGCGGCCATTGCCGGGCTGCGGCCGGTGGCGGAAATCGGCCGCGTTGCTGATGTCTGACGCGCAAAGCCCCTCAACCCCCGGCCCATTCCTCCAACCAGCCCCGGCCGCGGCGCTCCTGCCAATGCTGCAGGTCACGCGCCGGCGGGGCCTGCGGCAGCACCCGGCCGGGAAAGGCCCGCGCCGCATCGCCGCCCGCACGCAGCACCACCATGGGCATGCCATCACGCAGCGCCGCCCAGGCCCAACCGGCATCATCGCCGCAATCGAGGATCGCCACTTCCGCCCCCCGCCATCCCCCCGCCCGCAGCATGGCCAGAAAACCGTGATGGCCGAGATACCCCACAGCCCCCGGCGGAGAGAGCAGCGCGCAGCCCAGGCCCAGCACCGCGCGGATATGCGCCGCGCCATGCACCACAAACGCCCTTGAAACCCCTCGGCTTTGCCAAGGCGGCCCTTGCAACCTAGGCCCCTGCATGCCAACCCTTACCTGATAAAACGCGGCAACATGACAGGGGAGTCGCTGCTGTGGAATTGACAACCGACCGCGCCCTTCAGGCCGCACAACGCCTCGAACTGGCGGTGGAGAAGCTCGCCATCGCCGTCGAGCGTAAATTTGCCCAGATGCAGGCCGCCGCCCAGGCCGCTGCCGCTGAGAGCGTGCCGCGTTCCGAAGTCGTCGCGCTCTCCGCCCGGCTGGACCAGGCGCTGTCGCAACTGCGCACCGCCATGCTGGATGAAGACGCCCAAGCCGAAGAACAGGAGCCGCGATAAATGGGCCAGGTCAGCGTCCGGGTGAATGGCTATAGCCACACCATTGGCTGCCGGGATGGCGAAGAGTCACATGTCCGTGACCTCATCGCCGTCATCGAGGGCAAGGTGAAGCTGATCCAGCAGATGGGCGGGCAGTTTTCCGAAAGCCGCATGCTGCTCCATGTCGCGCTGCTGCTGGCCGATGAACTGGGCGATTTGAAGATCGAGCTGGTCCGCAACCAGCATGATGAGAGCACACCCCTCGCGCCCCCACCCACCGACCCCCGCCTCGCGGACCGTCTGGCGAGCATCGCCGAGCGGATCGAGGGCATCGCCATCAGCCTCGACAAGCCCTGACTGGTAACCCGGGCGCCGCCGCCCTATGTTCATCCCGCGAGGCTGGCCTTCACGCCAGGCAAGTCATGCCCAGGGCCAATAAGCAACTCCCGGGAGCTGGCTCTGGCAGGATCGTGGTCCTGTTATCTGGTGCCCACCTGTTTCGGCAGGCCTTGGGAGCATGCAACGCCAGCGGCTGTGCCGGCTTCGCTCTGAGAGCATCATCCGTTCAAACGGGATCGTTTGAACGGATAAAAATGTCTGACAAACAAAAGCTTACAGCCTGCGCGGTGAGCCCTTACGAATTAAACAGGCTCTGAGCCATGACCGAGGTAGCGCTCATGGCCGAGAAGGCCACGCTGCGCGCCCGGGCGCTGGCCGCCCGCGCGGCGCTGGCGCAACCCGGTGCCGGCGAGGCGCTGGCCGGCCATGTCCTGGCCGCCGCCCCAGCAAATCCCAGCGTGATCGCCGGCTTCTGGCCGATGGGAGATGAGATCGACACCCGCCCCAGCCTGCATGCGCTGCATCAGGCCGGCCATCGTATCCTGCTGCCGGTCACCCCACGCCGTGGCGAGGCGCTGAGCTTCCGCCCCTGGCAGCCCGGTTGCGCCATGCAGGCCGGCCGTTTCGGCACCCAGCACCCCGCAACCAGCGAGACCGCGACGCCCGATTGGCTGCTCATCCCGCTGCTGGCCTTCGATTCGGCCGGCAACCGTCTAGGCTATGGCGGTGGCTATTATGATCGCACCCTGGCCGGCCTGCCCGCCGCCTTTCGCCTGGGCATCGCCTATGCCGCGCAGCTTGTGCCGGCAGTGCCGGTGGGCGCCACCGACATAGGCCTGCACGCCATCGCCACTGAAGTGGGGCTATTTCGGGTTTGATGCCGCATGGTCGCGGCACCACGCCGCCACCTCGGCATGGGTGGCGAACCAGCATTTCCCGGTGGCCTTCATATCGGCGATCAGCCGGTCCAGCAGCACCAGCCGCGAGCGGTGGCCGATATGGTGGGGGTGCATGGTGAGCAGGAACAACCCGCCCTCGGCCAGCGCGCCCTCAAACTCGGCCCTAAAAATCGCCTCCACCGCGCTGGGCGGCGTATAGGGGCGCAAGCCCGCAAAGCGCAGCATGTTGAAATACACCGCATCATCGCGAATCCATTCGGGCGGCAATTCCACAATGCCGCTGGGCTGGCCCTGCACCTCCAATTCATAGGGGTCGTCATCGGCCATCAGCGAGCTGTCATAGAGCAGCCCCATCTCGCGGATGATATCCATGGTATCGACTGAAAAATCCCAACTCGCGGTGCGAATCCCCACCGGCGTCTGGCCCGAAACCTTCTCCAGCGTGTCACGCGCGCGCAGCGTCAGGTCGCGCTCCACCCCCGGCGGCAGTTTGGTATTGGCCTCATGGATCCAGCTATGGATGCCAATCTCATGCCCCTCATCAGCCACGCCACGGATTTCATCGGGGTAGAGCAGGGCGGAGACGGCCGGATAGAAGAAACTCGCCCGCACCCCATGCCGGGCGAGCAGCCGGCGAATCCGCGGCATGCCCTGGCGATGGCCATATTGCCCCTGGCTGATGCGCATCGGGCTCTCATCACAATCGCGCAATGGGATGGTGTCATGATCGGCATCGAAGGAGAGTGCGACGGCACATGCCGCCCCATTGGGCCAATGGGTGGGGGCGAGTGAGCGACCGGCCCGGGCGCGGCCCACAATATGCCGCCAGGTCTCCTCCGGCCATTCCCATGGGTTTTCTGATCGCTGCATGGGTCTCTCCGGGTTGTTGCGCGCGCCTTGCGGGACTAGATTGGCCTAGCTGTTTCGTTTCTGTGAAGGCCCGTCATGAACCTCGTTGCCGACCGTCTGGACCGTATTGCGCCCAGCCAGACCATCACCGTCACCGCCAAGGCCCGCGCCCTCAAGGCCGCCGGGCGCGATGTGATTGGCCTCTCCAGCGGTGAGCCCGATTTCGACACGCCCCAGAACATCAAGGATGCCGCCATCCGCGCCATCCAGAACGGCGATACAAAATATACCGATGTGGCCGGCACTCCGGCGCTGCGCGCCGCCGTCGCCGCCAAGTTCAAGCGCGACTCGGGCATCGACTACAAGCCTGAAGAAATCATCATCGCCACCGGCGGCAAGCAGGTGATTTTCAACGCCCTGCTCGCCACCATCAATCCCGGCGATGAGGCGATCATCCCCACCCCATGCTGGGTGAGCTATCCCGATATTGTCAGCCTCGCTGAAGGCACCCCCGTCTTCGTGCCCTGCGGCCAGAATGCCGGCTTCAAGATGACTGGCGAGCAGCTGGAAGCGGCGATCACGCGCAAGACCAAGTGGCTGATCATCAACAACCCCTCCAACCCCACCGGCGCCGCCTATAATGCGGAAGAGCTGAAAAAGCTCACCGATGTGCTGCTGCGTCACCCCGATGTGTGGATCTTCACCGACGATATCTACGAGAAGCTGGCCTATGACGGCTTCACCCCCGCCACCATCGTGCAGGTGGAACCGCGCCTGCGGGACCGCACCATCACCATGAATGGCTGCTCCAAGGGCTATGCCATGACCGGCTGGCGCATTGGCTTCGCCGGCGCGCCGCTCGCGCTGATCAAGGCGATGGACAAGCTGCAGGGCCAAAGCACCTCCAACACCTCCTCCATCTCCCAGGCCGCCGCCGTTGAGGCGCTGAACGGCCCGCAGGAGAGCATCAATGGCATGGTCGAGGTCTATAAGCGCCGCCGCGACATGGTGGTGGAATTGCTGAACAAGGCCCCCGGCCTGCGCTGCCACAAGCCCGAGGGCGCCTTCTATGTCTTCCCCGACATGAATGGCTGCATCGGCAAGACCACCAAGGGGGGCCGGCTGATCAGCGCCGATAAGGATTTCGTCGAAGCACTGCTCGATGAAGAGGGTGTCGCCACCGTGCATGGCGATGCCTTCATCTTCCCTGGCCATTTCCGCATCAGCTACGCCACCTCCGATGAGGCGCTGCGCGAGGCCTGCGCCCGCATCCAGCGCTTCTGCGAAGGGATGCGCTGAGCGGCATTGCAGTTCAGCGATTGATCCCGGTCGCTATCTCCAAGAAGAGCCGGCCGGGCAGCCGCCGCATCACGCGGCTGCCCGAACCAAGCATAAGACCCTGCCACCGCCGTCATCACCGGACACCATCGACATGGATTTCATCACAATCGGTTTCCTAGGCGCGATCCTCATGGGGTTGATGGCGGGGGACGCGGTGATCAGTTCCAACACAATGACGGTCAATGTCGGGTTGCCGCCCATCGTGCAGCAGAGCGGGCTGTCCCGCGCCCCGGCGGAGGAGATCTTCGTCACCGAACTCGCCCGTATCACGTCCATTCCCTCAGCCCTGCCAGTGCCCATGCCGCGCATCGGCTCCCGCCGAACCGTGATCGGTGCACTGGCGGAGCCGCTGAAGCTGAACGACATGACCTCGGCGCTGCAGGACCTCTTCGGCCTCGATCCCATCCGCATTTCGGCCACCATGCTGCAGGTGGAGGCCGGGCTCAGGATGGAGGTCGTGGTGTCGCAGCATGGGCGGCCGCCAAAGTACCTGCGGCTTTCTCACCCGAATTTGGACGCGGTGGCGCTGCTCCGCCGGGCCGCGCGCGAATCCTTCGCTGAGGTCGCGCCCTACCGCGTCACCCTTGCCCGGCTGAATGCCCAGCTCGATGGCAGCGAGACGAATCTCAGCGAGGTGCGCGCGCTGACCAACGCGATGATCGCGCGCAACTCGCAGCAGCACGACGATCTGCAGCGTTCGGCCTTGTTCAACTTGGCCTCGGTCCTTTCCATGCTCGAGGACGACGTGGGGCAGGCTGTGCGTGAGCTGCGGTTGGCCGGGTCCTACGGCGGTGCTTTGGACGCACCGCGTGCCTTTTTTGCCTTTAACGGCGCATTCCTTAGCATCCTCGCCGGCGATCTTGAACAGGCACGGGTGCAGACTGCGCGCGGCATCGCCGCCAGCCCCCGCCATCCCGTCGCGAATTTTCCTGCCTATGTGCAGATACATCGTGGCCTTTTGGCCTGGGCCGAGGGCCAGCGGGAGACCGCCCTCCAGCGGATGCAGGAGGCGCTGCAGCGCGACCCAGATAACCGCAATGCGCAGGTTTACGTCGCCTGGCTGCGGCACCTGATCAGTGGACAACCGGGACAATTCGACCCTGCCAGCCTGCCTGAAGCTCTCAGCTATTCCCCCACGGTCCCAGCGCTGATGTCATCGGTCTTTCTGCAAGATCCAACGGCGCGGCAGTTTCAGCGCGCGCCGTTGCGGTAGTCAGGCGCTCCCCGCCCGGGGGACAGGCGCTTCGATTCAGAGGTCCAACCCGCTCGCCACTTCCGAGAATAGAAAACCGGCCAGCGCCGCATCCGCCCCGGGTGCGGCGAAAAGCAAGGCACCCACCGGCATACCCCCATCTCGCCCCGCCCGCAGCGTGGCCACCGGACCGCCCAGGGCGGTGGTGGGGATGACATAGGATGGGTCGCCCGTGGTGCCATCGGCCGGCGCCACATCCGGTGCCGCGGGCATCAGCAGAACATCCTGCGGGCCGAAACTCGCCCAGAATTCCCGCCGATAGGCCGCCAATCGTCGCAGCGCCGCATGATAATCTCCATCGCTGATGGCCAGCCCAATGGCGATGTCAGCGGCCAGCCGGGGCGAAATACGTGCCATATCCAGCCCCGCATGGGTGCGCCCGGCCTCCGCCAGCAGCACCTGGCGATGGGTGAGCAATATCTCTTCCAGCGAGACCGGCGATGGCGCAGCCATCACCGCCAGCCCCGCCCCGCGCAGCCTTTCCACCAGCCCGGCCATGGCCGCGGCGGTACCAGGCTGGGTCTGCCGGGCCAGCATCGCATCCTCCAGCACCATGATGCGAGGCAGCCCCATGGCCGGGGCGCCGATGCGCAGATGGTCCGCCGCATAACCCGCCGCCAGAAACGCCGCATCCTGCGCCGTCTGGCCAAAAGCACCCACAGTGTCGAAGCTGGGTGACAGGGGCACCACCCCCACCCCGCCTATCGAAAGCGTGGAGGGCTTGAAGGCCCCGGTGCCGGTATAGGCGGCCGGGCGGTTCACGCTGCCCGCCGTCTGCGTCCCCAAGGCCAGCGGCACCGTACCCGAGGCCACCGCCGCCCCCGACCCGGCCGAGGAGCCACCGGGCGTGCGCGTCAAATCCCAGGGATTGCGCGTCGGTGGCACCGGCGAGAAATACGCGAACTCCGTGGTGTGCACCTTGCCCAGCACAACCGCCCCGGCGGCGCGCAAATGGGCCACCACCGTGGCATCGGCGCTGGCCGGGGCGATATCGGCACGCGAGAGGCTATTGGCCCGGGTCGGCAGGCCGCGCACATCGATCACATCCTTCACCGCGATGGGGATGCCATGCAGGGGGCCGCGCTTGTCACGCTCGCCATCCAGCACCCGGGCCTGGGCCAGCGCGTCATCGGCCAGCACATGGATCCAGGCCTGCACCGCACCATCCACTTCTCCGATGCGCGCGAGGCAGCGGTGCACCAGCGCCTCGGAGGTCAGCGCACCGCTAGCCATGGCGGCGGAGAGGTCGCGGATGCGGCCGGGGTCTTTGACATGGCTCATGCGCGCAGTTCCTTGCGTCTGGCTTCAATGGCGGCGGGGCCCACCGCCAGGGTTTCATTCTCGATCTCGCCGGAGCCGATCATGTCTTTATTTCACCTGCCTTGTGCCGGCTTTCCAATCCCTCCATCACATCATGCAACACTCCGCCGGGCAGGGGGACTACAATAGCCACCGCCGGCACTGTCGCGCCCGTGCGGGGCCGAGCCGTGTTGCAGCGTCGGCCGCAGCAGATTGGGCAGGCGATTGGCCGCGACATCGCCATCCACCAGCGAGTGTTTCCAGGGGTGCTATGTAAGGGTGGTGCAGTAAATATACCCGAAACAGCATGCCGGATGCGGAGCAGCCGAACAGGGTCTATCTCATAGAGGCAATATGGATAAAGGCCG
>NZ_JBBARU010000063.1:0-19597 GCF_040399605.1 Rhodovarius sp.
AAAGGGCCTCTCGGCCCTTTGCGGATGGGGTTTGGGGAAGGCAGAGCCTTCCCCAGGGGCCGCCAGCGCTACCTCCAACCCGGATTCACCAGCGGCGAGTGCGTGCCCAGTCGTGTCCGGGCAGCGGCGTATTCCTGTGCCAGGCGGTCGACCAGTTGTGCTGTGGGCAGCACGTCTTTGACGGCGCCGATGCCTTGGCCGGAGCCCCAGACGTCTTTCCATTTTTTGACGCGGCCGGAGCCGAAGTTCATGGCGTTTTTGTCGGATTGGTCGAGGTTATCGGGGTCGAGGCCGGCGGCTTGCAGGCTGGGGCGGAGGTAGTTGCCGTGCACGCCGGTGATGAGGTTGGTGTAGACGATGTCTTCGGCGCCGTGGCCGGCGATCATGGCTTTGTATTCGTCGACGGCGCGGGCTTCGTGGGTGGCGATGAAGGCGCTGCCCATATAGGCGAAGTCGGCGCCCATGGCTTCGGCGGCGAGGATGGAGCGGCCATGGGCGATGGCGCCGGAGAGGGCGATGGGGCCGTCGAACCACTCGCGGGTTTCCTGCACCAGGCCGAAGGGTGAGAGGTTGCCGGCGTGGCCGCCGGCGCCGGAGGCCACCAGGACGAGGCCATCGGCGCCTTTCTCGATGGCTTTATGGGCGAAGAATTGGTTGATGACGTCGTGGATGCCGTAGCCGCCATAGGAGTGGATGGCGTCATAGACTTCGTTGCGGGCGCCGAGGCTGCAGATGATGAGTGGTACTTTGTGTTTGACGACCAGTTTGAGGTCTTCTTCGAGGCGGTCGTTGGATTTGTGGACGATGAGGTTGATGGCGAAGGGGGCGGAGGGGCGTTCGGGGTGGGCGGCGTCGTGTGCGGCGAGGCGTTCCTTGATTTCGGAGAGCCATTCGTCGAGTTGTTCGAGTGGGCGGGCATTGAGGGATGGCATGGAGCCGATGATGCCGGAGGTGCATTGCGCCACCACCAGATCGGGCACGGAGATGATGAAGAGCGGCGAGGCGATGACGGGCAGCCGCAGGCGGCCTTGCAGCATGTTGAGCAGGCTCATGGGGCATAACCTTCGGCGAGGGTGACGTGGGAGGTGGTGGCGGCTTCGCGCATGGCCAGCAGCGGCTTGTATTCTTCGCTGAAGTAGAAGCCGCGCAGGGTTGCCATATCGGGGTATTCGAGGATGACGAGGCGGTTGATGCCGGGTTGGCCTTCGAGTGTTTGCAATGGGCCGCCGCGCACGAGGTAGCGGCCGCCGAAGCGTGCCACCATGGGTGCGACCAGGGCGCCGTAGCGGGCGAAGCCTTCGGGGTCATGCACCTCGATATTGGCGATGAGATAGGCGGCCATGGGTTTCCTCGTTTATCGTTGCGGTGAGGCTAGCCTATGGATTTCAGCCGGGGAAGGCGCTTTGCCCTGGCATGGCGCCGCCGCGCAGTGCGCCTGGTGCCACGCTGCCCCATTGCACGCGGTGGCCTTCGGGCAGGGCGCGGGAGAAGGGGGGTGCTATCCAGATGCGCATCAGCACGCGGCGGCCGGCCTCGCCATCGGCATAGGCGGTGCGGCCATGATAGGTGGTGTGCTGGTTGAGGATTTGGATATCGCCCGGTGTGAAGGGGGCTTCGATGCAGAGTTCCTCGGCCAATTGGGCGAGGAGGTCCATGGCTTCGATCTGTGCGGGGGTGAGGGGCGGCACGCCGGGGATGGCGGCGGCCATTTCCACATAGGTGCGGGAATATTGGCTGGTGAAGGCGCCGGTGGGGCCGCGGGAGAAGACTGGCATGGGGAAGACGGCGTCTTCGGGCCTTGATTGTGGGCCTTCCTCATCGGTGGGGCGTTTGCGCCAGAAGTCGCAATAGAGGATTTCGAGTAGGTCGGGGCGGCGGCGGGCGAATTCGTCGTGGATTGCGATGGTGGACACCACGCGAGAAACGCCGCCGGAGATGCCGTTGGAGGCGCAGAGCAGGGCCAGCAGGTCGCATTTGTCGGTGTGGAAGCGCAGCGGGCCGGTGGAGCGGCTGCGGGCGCGGGCGGAGGGGATGCCGTTTTCGATGCTGAGCGCGGCGGCGCCTTCATCCTTGACCTCGCCGATGAATTCGCCGGTGGTGTTTTGCGGCAGGGGCTGGCCCAGATTGGCGCAGAAGCCCCAGAACAGGGTGCGGAGTTGGGCGTGGGTGTAGCGCTCCACCGGCAGGCCGGAGAGGCGGATGATGCCTGCGCCGGTTTCCAGCTCGCGGGCAAGGGTTTCGAGCAGCGGGCGGAGTGCGGGGATGGCAAAGCCCTCGGCGCGCAGGGCGGGGGGGGCGGCGGTGGCGCGGGCTAGGGCTTCGTCGAGTGCTGCGATTTCGAGGCCGAGGAATTTGCGTGGCCAGAAGCCGCGATATTCGAGTTCGCGGCCGCGCCAGGCGGGGGGGCCACCGATGGGGGAGAGCGTGTGGTCCATGGGTGGGGAGGCTCTGCCCGGGCTGGGTTGGGGTCAAGCCTGCGGGTGGATGAGCCGGCCTACATGCCTAGGGCGCGTTTGTAGAGGTCTAGCAGGGTTTCCTGCTCCTCTACCTCGGCTGGTTCCTTTTTGCGCAGGGAGAGGATTTGGCGGAGCACTTTGACGTCGAAGCCGGCGGATTTCGCCTCGGCGAAAATATCCTTGATGTCGGAGGCCAGCGCCTTGCGCTCTTCCTCGAGACGCTCGACGCGCTCGACGATGCTGCGCAGCCGCTCGGCCGCGATGCCGCCGACATCGGGGCCGGCAAGCGTTTCGCCTGGTTTGATGGCCATGAAGAAATCCCCTGAAAACGAGCGAGGTGTTTAGCCGAAGCCGGGGCGGCCGCCCAGGGTGGGGCTTTAGTGGCCCGGGTTTTTGGCGGCGAAGGCGGCTTGCTGCTCGGGCGAGGCCTCTTTTTGGAAGGCGGCCTGCCAGGCCTTGTAGGGCATGCCGTAAATCACTTCGCGCGCGGCGGGGGTTTCCAGCGCCACGCCGGCATCGGCGGCGGCCTCCTGATACCAGCGGCTGGTGCAGTTCCTGCAGAAGCCGGTGAGGTTCATCATGTCGATATTCTGCACATCCGAGCGCTCGCGCAGGTGCTGGACGAGTTTGCGGAAGGCGGCGGCCTCGATGCGGTCGCGCTGCTCGGGGGTGAGTTGGGCGGCGGCGCCGAGGGCGAGATCGGCTTCGGGTTGGACGGGCGGCATGATGGGGCTCCTTTGCCTGCTATGTGCGGGGGAAGGGGGCGCGCATCAAGCGGGCGGGGCTAGGCCAGCGCGGCCAGGGCCCGTGCCGCCACCGTTACCGCGGCCAGATCGGGCACGCTGGCGGCCTCTTCCACCAGCCTTGCCGCCATTTCGGTGCTGGGGGCTTCCGGCTGGCCGGCCAGGTTTGCCGCGGCGAGCCTAGCCTGCGCGGCGGTGATATCGGCCAGCAGCGCCGCCCGCGCCCGATTGCCGAAACTGCCGGAGACGCGGGCCATATTCGCCGCCGCCCGCAGCGCGGGGAGGTGAAAGCGTCTTGCCACCGCCTCCCAGGCTTCGGCGGCGGCCAGGGCGCTGGCGCCGGAGGTGAGGGCCAGGCGCAGAATGGCCGGGGCGGCGGCGAGTTTGGGGGCGGCCGCCAGCGCATCGGCGCCCACGCGGCCATCGAGCAGGGCGGGCAGGCCGGGGGAGAGCGCGGCCAGGGTCTCGCCCAAGGGGGCGGTTTCGGCGAGGAGGGATTGCGCGGCGTTTTCCAGCAGGGCGCGCAGCGCGGCTTGGGTGCAAAGGCGCTCGCTGGCGGGGCGGGGGGCGGCATCGGCCTCGATGGCGGCGTCCTCCAGCCCCAGCAGCGCGCCGGCGAGCCAGATGGCGCGGGCGGCGGCGGCGGGTGTGGCCTCGGCGGTCAGCCGGCCCAGCCCGGCGCAGCCCAGGCGATTGGCCACCTGATTGGCCAGGGCCATGGAAACCAATTCGCGCCGCAGCCGGTGGGTCTCGATATGGCGGGCGAAATTTTCGCGCAGAGCGGGCGGGAAATAGGCCCGCAGCAGCGGCAGGAAGGCTGGGTCATCGGGCAGGTCGCTTTGGCCGATGGCCTCGTTGAGCCAGAGCTTGGCGAAGGGCAGCAGCGAGGCGGCCTCGGGCCGGGTGAGGCCTTTGTTTTCGGCGGCGCGGAGGGTGATGGTCGCGTCATCCGGCAGGCCGGCCTGGGCGCGGTCGAGCAGTTTTGCCTGTTCCAGCCTTGCCATCAGCGCGGCCTGGGCGGGCAGGGCGGCGGCCCCGGCCGCCACTTCGAGCGAGATGGCCAGGGATTGCAGCGCGTTATCCACCAGCACCAGCGCCGCCACGTCATCGGTCATGGTCTTGAGCAGGGCGTCGCGCTGGGTGCGGGTCATGCCGCCCTTTGCTTCCACATCGGCGAGTAGAATTTTGATGTTCACCTCATGATCCGAGGTGGAGACGCCGGCGGCATTATCCAGCGCATCGGTGTTGATCCGCACGCCCTGGCCATTGGCGCCGATTTGCGCGGCCTCGATCCGCCCGGCCTGGGTGACGCCGAGATTGGCACCCTCTCCCACCACCCGGGCGCGGATATCGGCGCCATTGACGCGGATGGTGTCATTGGTGCGGTCGCCCGCCTCGGCCTGGGTTTCGGCACTGGCTTTGATGTAGGTGCCGATGCCGCCGAAATACAGCAGATCCGCCTGCATCCGCAGGATGGCCTGCATGATGGCGGTGGGTTCGTGCCGCGCGCCGGCCAGGCCCAGCATGGCCTGGGCCTCGGGGCTGAGGGTGATGGCTTTGGCTGAGCGGGGGAAGACGCCGCCGCCGGCTGAGATCAGGCCCGAATCATAATCCGCCCAGGAGGAGCGGGGCAGGGCGAAGAGCCTCGCGCGTTCCTCGTAGGCCGCTTCGGGGGGGGTGGGGTCGAGAAAGATGTGGCGGTGGTCGAAGGCGGCGAGCAGCCGGGTTTGCCGTGTGATCAGCAGGCCATTGCCGAAGACGTCGCCTGACATGTCGCCCACGCCGACGCAGGTAAAGGGTTGGGTGAAAATATCGTGGCCCATTTCGGCGAAATGCCGGGCGATCATCACCCAGGCGCCGCGGGCGGTGATGCCCATATGCTTGTGATCGTAGCCGGCACTGCCGCCACTGGCGAAGGCATCGCCCAGCCAGAAATTGTAATCGGCCGAGATGCCATTGGCGATGTCGGAGAAGGTGGCGGTGCCTTTGTCGGCGGCGACGACGATATAGGGGTCATCGCCATCGCGCCTGACCACGGCGGGGGGCGGCAGTACGGTGGTGCCGTCGAGATTATCGGTGATGTCCAACATGCCCTGCACGAGCACGCGGTAGCAGGCGATGCCTTCGGCGAGGAAGGCCTCGCGATTGGCGGCGGGGGGCGGGTTTTTGAGGATGAAGCCGCCCTTGGCGCCGGTGGGCACGATGACGACGTTTTTCAGGCGCTGTGCCTTCATCAGGCTGAGGATTTCGGTGCGGAAATCCTCGCGCCGGTCGGACCAGCGTATGCCGCCGCGTGCCACCGGCCCGGCGCGGAGGTGGCAGCCCTCCATCCGGGCGGAATGGACGAAGATTTCCCGCCAGGGCCGGGGTTCGGGCATATCGCCGGCCTGCAGGCTTTCCAGTTTGAAGGAGAGATAGGCTTTGCGCTGGTGGAAATTGGTCCTCAGCATGGCGTCGAGCACATTGCGCAGCCGGGCCAGGATGCGGTCCTCATCGGGGTTTTCGACGCCATCGAGCAGGGTTTTCCAGGCGGTATCGATGCGCTCTTCGCGGGCGGGGTCGCGCGGCAAGGCAGGGTCGAAGCGGGCGTGAAAAAGGTCCACGAGCAGGCGCGCGGCCTGGGGGTGGGCGCAGAGTGCGGCCTCGACGCTGCCTTGGGAGAAGGCAAAACCCACCTGCTTGGTCCAGCGATACATCGCCCGCAGCAGCCAGCATTCGCGCCAATCGAGTTCGGCGCGGGGGATGAGGCGGTTGAAGCCATCGGCATCGGCCTCGCCGGCCAGCAGGGCGGCGAGGCCGCCGAGCAATTCGTCGAAGCTGGTCTCGGCCGCGCCGGCACCCGCTTCCAGGGTGAAGATATGCAGCACCACCCGGCGGCCATTGGCGAGGGTGAAGTGGTGCGGGGTTTCCTCGATGGCGCGCAGGTCCAGGCTTTCGAAGAGCGGCATTGTATCAGCGAGCGGCAGGGGGCCGCCGATATTGACCAGGCGCAGCTGGACCATGCGCGCATCGCTGCCCGGTGGGCGGAGGAAGGCCATGGCGGGGCGGTTTTGCGCCAGCGCCTCTTCGGCCAGGGCGATATCGGCGAGCGCCTGGCTGGCGGTGATGCGCTCGCGATAGCCGGGCGGGAAGGCCTGGGCCCAGAGCGCCATGGTGGCGGCGGCCTGCGCCTCGCCACGCGCCTGTAGCAGGGCATCGGCCACGCGGTCGGCGAAGCTGCGGGCCATTTCGCAGACCAGCGCTTCCAGCGCGCCGGCATCGACCTGGGCGGGGTGCATCGGGTCGGTGCCGATGATGTAGTGGATTCGGGCGAGGGGGGTGTCGCCGAGGGCGATGTAAAAGGCGGAGAGGCGGCCGCCATGGGCGCGGGCGAGAAGCTCGGCCACCTGGCTGCGCAGATGGGTGTCGAAATTCTCCCGCGGCAGCCAGACAATGGCGGAGACGAAGCGGCCGAAGGGGTCTGGCCGCAGCACCATGGCGGTGCGGGGCATCAAAGCGAGGTCAAGGGCGCGGCGGGCGCCATGCAGGATTTCCGCCTCGCTGGCCTGGAAGAGTTCATCGCGCGGCCAGGTGTCGAGGATATTGCGCAGGGCTCGGCCATCATGGCTGCCGGGGGCGACGCCCGAGGCGGCCAGCACCCGCTCCACCTTGGCGGCCAGCATGGGGATGGAGCGCGGGTTGCGATTATAGGCGCCGGCGGCGAAGAGGCCGAGGAAGAGGCGGATGCCGAGCACCGCGCCATCCTCGGCGAAGATCCGCACCGCGATCACATCGGCATGCTGGGTGCGGTGGACGGTGCTGCGCATATTCGCCTTGGCGACGGAGATGGGCAGGCGTTCCAGCAGCCCGCCGCGCGCTGCCTCGGGCAGGGCTGCGAGGTCACGCAGCGCGTCGAAGACCGGCAGGGTGGGGTTGCGCAGCAGGCCCAGCCCGGCCTCGGCGCGGAAGCCCGTGCCATCGACCATCAGGCGGCGATGGCCGAGCAGGACGAAATTATCCTCGGCCAACCAGGCGAGGAAGGCGCGCGGGTCGCCTTCGAGCCCGGCCTCGGCGCCGCGCAGCTCCGCCAGCATGGGGGCGAAATCCGCGACCGCAGCGCGCACATCGGCCAGGGTGGCGGCGATGAGGGCCTCGGTCTGGCCGGTGGCGGCATCGGTATTGGCGAAGCTGATGCGCATCATGCTCTCGCGCAATGGCCCCTCGCCCATGGCTTGGAGGGTGCCATCTTCGGCGCGGGTGACGGGCAGCACCGGGTGCAGCACCTGGCGCAGCTTGCGGCCATGATGGGCGAGGGCGGCGAGCACGCTATCGACCAGGAAGGGCATGTCATCGGTGATGATCTCGACCACCGGATGGGGGAAGCGGCCGGCGGGGAGGACGCGGATGCGGGCCTCGCCGGGCAGGCGGTGCTGGGCGAGGCCGGCGAGGGAGACGACCATGGCGGCGAGTTCATCGGGCGCTATGGCGGCCATTTCGGCCAGCGGAATACCGGCGAGGAGGGGACGGAGCAGGGCCAGGGGGGCATCCATGCCCGAAGGCAGGGCGGCGGCGGCAAGGCGCAGGGCCTCCTCGCGCACCGGGTCAGGCAGGGTGGTGTGATTGTGGTCTGGCATGGACGGCCCTCCAGAGGCGGTGCTTGGCGGCATCATCGGCCAAGTCGTGGACGGACAACAAGAAATTTCCGTGAAGCCGTTCATGCTTTGGTCATGATCATCCGCTAAAACGGCCAATGGGGCGCAGGATGTGGCCCCTGGATTGCTGCGCGGGAGGGCAATACGCCGTGGCCCGCGTGACGCTGCCTGGCAGGGGAGCGAGATTTTATCCTCCGGCCCCTGACGCGGGAGTGATGGCGGGCGCGGCTTGGTGCTAATACTATGGCTATGAACCTCGCAGAGCTTCTCGCCCCGGTCTCGCCCGAGACATTCTTCGCCGAGTATCACGACAAGCAGCCTTTGCATGTCAAAGGTGGTGCGGCGAAATTCGCCGCCGTGCTGGGTTGGCGCGGCATCAACCGGCTGCTGGATATGACCCATGCCTGGTCCAGCCAGTCGCTGAAGCTGTATCTGGACGGCACGCCCATCCCGGCCGAGCAATATTGCGTCTCCGCCCTCTCGCGCGATGCGCAGACGCTGATGCAGCCCGATGCGGCCAAGTTGGCGCAGCATATCGCCCGGGGCTGCTCGGTGGTGATGAATGATGTGGATAGCCTCACGCCCGGCCTGGCTGGGGTTTCGGCGGCGCTGGAGGGGGCGGGGCTGGGGAAGGCCCAGGCCAATGTCTATATCTCCTGGCAGAGCCATAAGGCGTTTCCTGCGCATTACGACACGCATGATGTCTGGGCCGTGCAGGTGGAGGGCGAGAAGACCTGGAATATCTGGGAGGGCCGGGCGGAATGGCCGATCTCCCACCCTGTCTTCCGCAGCCAGGACCAGGCGCATCACGAACAGGCCAAGGGCAGGCTGCGGGAGAAGGTGCTGCTGAAGACGGGTGATCTGCTCTATCTGCCGCGCGGCTGGTATCATGATGCCCTGGCGGAGGCGCCGGCCTCGGTTCATGTTGCCTATGGCGCGCATGCGGTGCTGGGGATGGATGTGATGAACATCCTGATGGAGCGGGTGCTGTATGAGACCAGCTTCCGCCAGCCTTTGCCGCGGCAGGATGGCTCGGCGGCGGCCAAATTCGCCCTGACCCAGCGTGTGGGGCAGATGGGTGCCAAGCTGGCCGAATTGGCGCGTGACCCCAAGGTGCTCTCGGTGATTGAGGGCTTTATCGCCGGGCATCGCTTTCATCGCGGCGGCAATGATCTTTTGGCGGCGCGGGGGCTGATGGCGCCGGCGGCACCGGCGGGGGATGCCGAGGCGCTGGGCTTTCGGGTGATCGCCGCGGGGGCGCGGCCGGTGCGGCGCGGCGCTGAATGGGTGCTCAAGACCGAGGGCGGTGCTCTGGCCCTGGCGCCGGCCGAGGCCGAGGCGGCGGGCTGGCTGCTGGCCCGGCCGGATGTGACCGAGGCGGAGTTGCAGGTGGCCTATCCGGCGGTGGATGCCAAGGCGCTGCTGGCCCGTCTGGCCGGTGCTGGCCTGGTATTGGCCGGCTGATGCGCCTCATCCTGCCGCTGCTGCTGGCGATGGCACTGCCGGCTGCGGGGCAGATTCGCCCCTTCAATTGCGTGGGCGCGGCCGAGTTGGAGGATGATCATTTCGCCATTGGCTTTGCCCCCCGCTCGGCCAGGCTCGGCGAAGAGGCGCGCAGCCCGCTTGCGGCGGCGGCGGAACTGGCCCGGCAGGCGCCGGAGCGCAATATCTGCGTGCTCGGCCATGCGCTTTCCTCCGAGGGGGGCGCGACCACCGGCCAGCGCCTGGCCGCCGCCCGGGCGCGCGCGGTGGCGCTGGAACTGGCCCAGCTTGGCATTGAACGCGACCGGGTGCGGGCGGAGGCCCGGGTGGCCGGCTTTACCCGCAGCACCGCCGCCCGGCCGGGGCGTGGCGCCACCATCATCATTCTGCCGTGACGGCAGGCTGGTTTGCGAGAATGCTGGACGGCAGCGCTGTTGCCACGGCATGTTAGAGGCGTTTCGGCGACAGCGAAGACGGTGAAACGGTTCTGGTTTTTGTTTTTACGCATTTTCCGAGTCGGCTTGCGAAGCCGCAAGGCTTGAAAATGCTCTCAGCGCCACGATCAATGAGGTTAAGCATGCGCCGCCATCTGGGTTCCATCCTCGCCGTCACGCTGCTGGTGCTGCCCATGGCGGCGGCTCTGGCGCAGAAGCCCTCTGGCAGCCCCTCTGGCAGCCCCTCTGGCAGCCCGCCGCCAGCCCCGCCCAATCGCACGGCGCCGCCGGCGGATCGTCAATTGAACCTGATCAACCGCACCGATACGGCGATTCGCCAGGTTTTTGTTTTTGCCCAGGGCCAGGCCGGGCGAGGTGAGGGGCCGGACCGGCTGGGCACCGATATGCTGCCCGCCGGCCAGCGCTATACCCTTCGCCTGGGCCGCGTGACGCCCTGCCAGCAGCAACTGCGCGCGGTGTGGGAGGATGCGACGGAGGAGATTGTGGCCTTCGATGTTTGCCGGCAGCAGGAACTCACCCTGACCGATGAGCGCCGGCGCGACATTCAGGTGGTGAATGACACCGACAACCAACTGATGCAGATCTTCATTTTCGAGCGTGGCAGCCAGGAGCCGGGGCCGGATAGGCTGGGCGCGGCGACGGTGGCGCCGAGTGACAGTTTTCGCCTGCGCCTGCGCGGTTTCGCGGCTTGTCAGGTGACGGTGCGTGCCGCCTTCCAGGGGGCCGAGGCTGAGACGAGGCAGGCCGATATCTGCGCCGAGCCGCGGCTCTCCTTTGGTGATTCTACCATTCCGCTGCGCGAGGTGACGGTGACCAACCGCAGTGCGGTGACGCTGCAAAGCCTCTATGCCAGCCGCACGCCGAATTGGGGCGCGGATCGGCTGGGGGCGGCGGTGCTGCAGCCGGGGCAGAGTTTCCCGCTGCGGGTGCGCTCGGGCGAGTGCCAGTTTCGGCTGCGCGCGGTGTTCCAGGACCGCCGCGAGGAGCTGCGCGAGGCGGTGGATATCTGTGGCGGCCAGCCGATTATTTTTCAGGGCGCGCGGCGCATGGCGCTGGGATCGGTCTATGAGCGGGCGATCACCGGGATTTATCTCTCGCCGGTGGAGAGCGGCGATTGGGGCGGGAACCAGATTTCCGCCCCCCTGGGCAGTGGCGGCACGGCCGAGATCAGCATGGATGGCGATTGCCAGGCCGATTTGCGCATCGTCTTCGACAATAATGCCGCCGAGGAGCTGCGGGGCTTTGACATGTGCCGCAATGCGGCCATCACCCTGCGGCCGGGCTGGGTGACGGAGGCCAGGCCGTGAAACCTCGCCGGGGGGGCTTTCCAAGTGGCGGCTGCGGACCAAACTGAGGTGGCATGAGCGATATATCCCAAGATTCTGCAGGCGCGCTGAAGGCACGCATTTTTGATGGCCTGTTTGCGGTGGTGGCCGAGCAGGGCTGGCGCGGCACCACGCTGTCGCGCATTGCCGCGGCCTCTGGCGTCTCGCTGGGGGAGATGCGCGGCTTTGCCTCCTGCCCGGAGGGGATCATGCTGCGCTACACCGCCATGGTGGACAGGTTGGTGCTGGATGGCACCATCCCCACTGAAGGTGAGACGGCGCGCGACAGGCTGTTTGACGTGCTGATGCGCCGGCTGGATGCGATGCAGCCGCACCGCGAGGGCATTCTGCGCTTCATGAAGGACTTGCCCTTCCATCCTTTCCTGGTGCTGAGCCTGGGGGCGGCGATGGAGCGCAGCATGGGTTGGATGCTGGAGGCGGCGGGGCTGGATTCGCATGGGCCCGCCGGCTTGGCGCGGATCAAGGGGCTGACGGCGGTGTGGGTCTATACGCTGCGGGCATGGCTGAAGGATGACAGCGCGGATCTCGCCGCCACCATGGCGGCGCTGGACCGGGCGCTGGACCGTGCCGACCAGGTGGCGCGCAGCCTGGACCCTGCCGCCCAGCGCAAGCCGGCCGAGGCTGCTGAACCAGATGTGATGACGGATTGATTTCGCTGTTATGTTGCGGTGCAGCAAAATCTTTTGACGTGGGCCGCCGGGGGGGCTAAGGGTTTGTCACTCTTAACCCTGCAAGGATTTTTTCCATGGCCAGCCCGCAAGACGAATTCATGAAGCTGTTCTCCGAGTTCAAGATGCCCGCGATGCCCGATATGTCGGCCTTCGCTGAGGCGCAGAAGCGCAATATCGAGGCGCTGACCGCCGCCAATAAGCTGGCCATGGAAGGCGCGCAGGCCGTTGCCCGCCGCAACATGGAAATCATGCAGCAGTCGATGGCTGAGATGAGCGAAGCGGTGCAGAGCATGGCGAGCCAGGAGGCCCCGGCCGCCAAGGCCGCCCGCCAGGCCGAGATGATGAAGGCTGCCTATGAGAAGGCGGTGGCCAATATGCAGGAGATCAGCGAGCTGATTCAGAAGTCCAATGGCGAAGCGCTGGGCGTGCTGAATGCCCGCTTCACCGCAGCGATGGAAGAAGTGAAGGGCCTGGTCGTCAAGGCCTGACCGGAAACGATCCGGAAGGCCCCCCGGGCCTTCCGGCATTCCTCCCCGCTATCCTGGGGGTGTGACAGGGGGCTTTCCTGTTACCCCCCGGGGGGGACGCGTAAAAAATACGGTTGAGGGCAAAATTCCTCTTGCAGCCCCAGCCCCCTGCGCGTAATAAGCGCGCAGACGCAGTACGCACGTGCCCCTGGCCCCAGGCCCACGGGTTGGCTCTTTAGGCCAACACCGCGGCGCAAGGTTTACGCAACGACGTCAAGTGTTCTGGCAACCCCGGTCCGCGCAAGTGGGTCGGTTTCTATTTGGTCGCTGGTTCGTTCGACCGTTCGTCAACTTGGGGGCCACCCGGCTGAAGCCGGGCCCGGTTCCTTTTGAATTGGAAGGGGTATTGCGATGACCGATAAGGTTGCTCGCTTTCTCGCTGAAACTGTTCCCGCCACGCCTTGCCTCGTGCTGGATGTGGACCGGGTTGCCGAGAATTATCGGCGGCTGCAGACGGCCTTGCCCCTGGCGCGGATCTATTATGCGGTGAAGGCCAATCCAGGCGCGCCGATTCTGGAGCGGCTGACCGGGCTGGGCTCCTTCTTTGATGCCGCCTCCTGGCAGGAGGTGCAGATGTGCCTCGAGGCCGGTGCCGATCCGTCGCGCGTCAGCTATGGCAATACCATCAAGAAAGAGCGCGATATTGCCGCGGCCTATGCCGCTGGCGTGCGGATGTTCGCCTTTGATAGCGAGGCGGAGCTGCGCAAGCTGGCGCGCTCGGCCCCTGGTGCGCGCGTTTATTGCCGCGTCTTCGTGGAAAACGAGGGTGCGGAATGGCCGCTGAGCAAGAAATTCGGCTGTGAGGCCGAGATGGCGAAGACGCTGATGGTGCTGGCCGGTGAACTCGGGCTCGACGCTTTCGGCATCTCCTTCCATGTCGGCAGCCAGCAGACCGGCACGGCGCCTTACAAGACCGCCATCGCCAAGGTGGGCATGCTGTTCTCTGACCTGGAGGCGGCTGGCGTGAAGCTGCGCATGGTCAATCTCGGCGGTGGCTACCCGGTGCGCTACAAGTCGGAAGTGCCGGAGATCGAGGAGATCGGCGCTGCCATCATGGGTGCGATGGCCGAGCATTTCGGCAATGCGCTGCCGGAGATCGTGATCGAGCCTGGCCGCTTCCTGGTGGCCGATGCCGGGACGGTGGTGGCTGAGGTCGTGCTGGTCTCCCGCAAGGGTGAGGCTGACCCGGTGCGTTGGGTGTATCTCGATATTGGCCGCTTTGGTGGCCTGGCCGAGACTGAGGGCGAGGCGATCCGCTATGCCTTCCGCACGCCGCATGATGGCACGCCCGAAGGCCCGGTGACGATTGCGGGGCCGACCTGCGACAGCGTGGATACGCTGTATGAGAAGTCCAACTACCGGCTGCCCGAGGCGCTGGCGGATGGGGACCGGGTGGAGATTCTCTCCACCGGTGCTTACGTCACCACCTATGCCAGCCAGAAGTTCAATGGCTTCGCGCCGCTGGCTGAGCACTACATCTGATTGATCCGCGCGGGGTTTGCTGCCCCGCGCGCCAGATTCCCATCCGGGCCTTCGGTGCTGCCTCTGCGTGGCGCTGGTGGCTGCTGCCATGTCGTGTTTCCGCTCCGGATACTCCGTCACTGCGGTGACGGGCCTTCCGTGGCCGTGCTCGCACGCGCCCTTTGGGCGAGAGAAACCTTCGGCGTGGTGGTGATTGGCCCGCCCGGATGGGCTGTCCTGGCCGGTGAGCATGGCATTCTGCCCTGTCTCGCCGGCCAGCCCAGGAGCATGTTTCCCTAAACCAGAAAAAACCGGATAGAATACGGCCATGGACGAGATCGACCGAAAAATTGCCATCGCCGTGCAGCAGGATGGTGCGGCGGGGCTGGCGGAACTGGCGAAGATTGCGGGGCTTTCCGTCTCCGCCACCGCTGAGCGGCAGAAGCGGCTGGAGGAGCGGGGCGTCATCATCGGCTGGCATGCCCGGCTGGACCCGACCGAGGCGGGCTGCCCGTTGCTGGCTTTTGTGCGCCTGGCGCTGAAGCCTGGGGCGGCTGATATCGCGTTTCGTGCGGCCATGGCGGCGCATGAGGCGGTGCTGGAATGCCACCATGTGACGGGCAATTGGAGCTATCTGGTGAAACTGCGGCTGGCCAATATGCCGGCGCTGGAGGAGTTTGTTTCGGCTGAATTGCGCACCTTGCCGGGGCTGGAGCGGCTGGCGGTGGATGTGGCGTTGTCTTCGATCAAGGAGACCAGCCTGCTGCCGGTGGCGCCGGAGGATGAGGAGGGGGACGAGTAGCGCGCCATGGAAGCTGAACGCCTCGAGATTCTCGTCATTGTCGATAATGTGCTGGATATGCTCTCCAGCACGCCGCGCTTTGTGCAGCGGGAGACCCAGGTGCTGCGCCGCTTTGGCATGACGCGCACGGCGGGCGAATGCCTGTGCTTTGCCAGCCATGGCCTCTCGCTGCTCATCACCGCGCATGGGCCGGGCGGGCCGCGCAGCATGCTGTTCGATGGTGGGCCGGTGGATATGTCCATGGCCCGCAACGCGCCGCGGCTGGGGGTGAATTTTGCCGGCATCGACGCGATGATGCTCAGCCATGGCCATTGGGACCATGCGGGCGGGCTGCCGCAGGCGCTGTCGATGCTGCCAGAGGGCAAGCGGGTGCCGCTGTATTTGCATCCGGGCATGTTCGCCGAGCGGGGGATGCGCCAATCTGATGGCGGCGTGCTGCCGATGGACCCGGTGCCTACCCCGGCGGGTTGGGCGGCGATGGGGGCTGATCCGGTGGTGAGCGCTGAGCCGTTGAGCGTGCTGGATGGGTTGTTCCAAATCAGCGGCGAAATTCCCCGGGTGACGGGGTATGAGCGCGGCCTGCCCGGCCAGGTGGCGCGCGCCGATGACACCGCCCCCTGGGTCGCCGATGAATTGCTGATGGATGAGCGGTTTCTGGCGGTGCGGCTGAAGGGCAAGGGGTTGGTCATCTTCTCCGCCTGCTCGCATGCCGGGGTGGTGAATGTGCTGCATGAGGCCCGCCGGCTCTTTCCGGGTGAGAGGCTGCATGCGGTGATGGGCGGGTTTCACCTCTCGGGCGAGAATGAGGCGATCATCCCGCAGACGGTGCGCGACCTGGGTGGCTTTGGGCTGGAGCTGATCATTCCGGCGCATTGCACCGGCTGGCGGGCGGTCAATGCGCTGGAGCGTGCCTATGGCGAGCCCGTGGTGGTGCCCGCTGCCGTGGGCAAGCTGTTCACCCTGTAATCCTACCCCCCCCTGTGGCGCGGCCTGTGCAAGTCTGATACCCGAGGCGTGATGAGCCATGTTCTGGAATTCGAAAAGCCGATCGCCGAGCTGGAAGGCAAGGTCGAGGAACTCCGCCGGGCGGCCTATGCAGGCAGCATCGACCTCGCCGAGGAGGTGGGCAAGCTGCAGGACAAGGCGCAGAAGTTGCTCGCCGCGACCTATGCCAAGCTGACCCCCTGGCAGAAGGCCCAGGTGGCGCGCCACCCGGAACGGCCCAAGGCGCTGGATTACATTGCCAGCCTGATCGATGGTTTTGTGCCGCTCGCTGGTGACCGGGCCTTTGGTGATGATGCGGCGGTGATTGGCGGGCTGGGGCGGTTTCGTGGCCGCGCGGTGGCTGTGCTGGGCACCGAGAAGGGGCGCGACACCGAAACCCGGGTGAAGCATAATTTTGGCATGGCGAAGCCCGAGGGTTATCGCAAGGCGCGGCGTATTATTGAATTGGCCGGGCGGTTTGGCCTGCCGGTTCTCAGCTTTGTCGATACCTCCGGCGCTTTTCCCGGCATTGAGGCGGAGGCGCGCGGCCAGGCCGAGGCGATTGCGCGTTCCATCGAGGCGGGGCTGGAGGCGCCGGTGCCCTTCATTGCCACCATCATTGGCGAGGGCGGCTCGGGCGGGGCCATTGCGCTGGCGGCGGCGGATCGGGTTTTGATGCTTGAGCACGCGATATACAGCGTGATCAGCCCCGAGGGTTGTGCCTCCATTCTCTGGCGTGATGCGGCCATGGCGCCAACGGCGGCCGAGGCGCTGAAACTCACCGCTGAGGATCTGAAGAAACTCGGGCTGATCGATACCGTTGTGGCCGAGCCGCTGGGCGGTGCGCATCGTTCCCCGGCCGAGGCGATGTTGAGCGTGAGCCGGGCGATCTGGGCCGCGCTGGAGCCGCTGCTGGAACAGGATGGCGCGACGCTGCGCATCCGGCGGCGGGAGAAATTCCTGGATATGGGCCGCAGCGGAATCGCCTGATGGATCAGCATAGCCGGGGGCAGACCCTCTCGCCCTATCATGAATTGATGGGCATGCAGGTGGTGCATTGGGAGGATGGGCTGGCCCGGCTGGAATGCCGCCTGGTGCCGGCCCATGCCAATCGCGGTGGCATTGCCCATGGCGGGGTGATGCTGTCGATGCTTGATCAGGCTGGGGCCTTTGCCGGGCTGTGGTGCCCCCATCCGGGGCGCAAGCGCAGCGCGGTGACGCTGGACCTGGATTGCCGCTTCACCGGCCAGGCGAAGATTGGCTCGCTGCTGATTGCCGAGGGGCGGATTGCGACGGCCGGGCGCAATGTGTTTTTCGCCAAATCCGAGGTGCGGGATGAGACGGGCGCGCTGATTGCCTTTGGCGCCAGCACGCATCGCTATCGCAGCGGCTCCGGCGATCCGATGGGCGTGCCGATTCAGGGCTGATATCGCTTCGGCTGCGCGCCGGCGCTATGATGGCGCCATGAACGCGCTGCCCGACCTCGCTGCCGAAGCCCTCAATGCCGCCGCCCAAGCCGCGCGCGCTGCCTGCGTGCCGCTGGCTGCCGCGCCGCGGGCGCAGAAGGATAAGGCGCTGCTGGCCGCCGCCGCCGCCATTCGCGCCGCCGGGCCGAGAATTCTGGCGGCGAATACCGAGGATCTGATGGCGGCGGAGAATCTGTCGCCCGCCTTTCAGGACCGTTTGACCCTCACCCCCGCGCGGATCGAGGCGATGGCCCGTGGGGTGGAGGAGGTGGCCGCGCTGGAGGACCCCGCCGGGAGGGTGCTGGCGGAATGGAGCCGGCCCAATGGGCTGCGCATCCGCCGCGTGGCGCAACCCATTGGCGTGATCGGCATGGTGTTTGAAAGCCGGCCGAATGTGCTGGCCGATGCCGGGGCGCTCTGCCTGAAATCGGGCAATGCGGTGATTTTGCGTGGCGGGCGGGAGAGTGTGCGCTCGGTCAGCGCCATTCATGCCGCAATGCTGGCGGGGTTGCAGGCGGCTGGGCTGCCGGAGGGCTGCATTCAGGTGGCGCCGAATGCCGACCGCGCCTTTGTGGGCGCCATGCTGCAGGCGGCGGGGTTGATCGACCTCATCATTCCGCGCGGCGGCAAGGGGCTGGTGCAGCGGGTGCAGGCGGATAGCCGGGTGCCGGTGCTCGCCCATGCCGAGGGGCTTTGCCACACCTATATCCATGCCGCGGCCGCGCCTGGGATGGCGCGCGCCATCCTGGCCAATGCCAAGATGCGCCGCACCGGGGTATGTGGCTCGACCGAGACGCTGTTGATCGATGCGGCCATTGCGCCGGGGCTGCTGCCGCTGCTGGTGGCGGATCTGGCGGAATTGGGCTGCCGCTTTTTGGGCGATGCGCGCGCCCGGGCGATCTGCCCGGAACTTGGCGCGGCAAGCGAAGAATCCTTCCACACCGAATGGCTGGACAGCGTGCTGAACATTGCCGTGGTGGATGGGGTGGCGGCGGCACTCGACCATATCCGCCGCTTTGGCACCGAACACACCGAGGCGATTGTGACCGAGGATGCGGCGGCGGCGGAGCAATTCCTCAATGGCCTCGCCTCGGCGGTGGGGATGTGGAACGCCTCCACCCAATTCTGCGATGGCGGGGAATTTGGGTTTGGTGCGGAGATCGGCATCGCCACCGGCCGGATGCATGCGCGCGGGCCGGTGGGGTTGGAGCAGCTTTGCACCTATCGCTATCAGGTGATTGGTACGGGGCAGGTGCGGGCTTAACTGGCGGCTCAGACGATCATGGCCGGGGGACATGATCGAGGGGCTTTGCCCCTCGATCACCCCAGCAGCGTCAACATGTATGGCGACGAGTTTCCTGCACCTTCGTTGGATTATTTTCAAATATTCGAAGGTCCGGGAAGATTGTCGATATCTATGTCGATGCTGGTGGGAGAGGGCGATAGGGCGAACGCCATCAGCGGTTTTCGGCCATTTGTCAGGCGGCTTTGCAACTGCTGCGGCGCATGGCTAGCATCGCCCGAATAATGGGAGGTATCACCATGCGCTATGAGAACCTGCTGGCCGAACCCGTCAGCGTGAGCTTGCGCACGCGTTGATCGGCGGCGATAGGCGAAGGGCCCGCATCGGCCTGCTGGGCGGCAGTTTCAACCCGGCGCATGAGGGGCACCGGCATGTGGCGCGCCTGGCGCTGCGGGCGCTGGGGTTGGATGCGGTCTGGCTCATGGTCTCGCCGGGCAATCCGCTGAAGCCGGCGCTGGGCATGATGCCCTTTGCGCAGCGGCTGGCCTCGGCGCGGGCGGTGGCGGCGCCGCCGCGCATTATCGCCAGCGATATTGAGGCGCGGCTTGGCACCCGCATCACTTGGCAGACGCTGGAAGGGCTGCGCCGGCGGTTTCCGCGGGTGGCGTTTGTGCTGATCATCGGCGCCGATAATCTGGTGCAATTGCCGCGTTGGAATCGCTGGCGGCAGCTGGTGGCCGGCACGCGGCTGGCGATTTTGCCGCGCCCGGGCAGCACGCGCCAGGCGCTGGCGGGGCGGGCGGCGGCGGTGCTGCGGCGGCATCGGCGGCGGCCGGCGGCGCTCTTCGCCCCCGCACGGCATGCGCCCTGGTGCTTTGTGGCGGCGCCGCTGCATGGCGCATCGGCCACGGCGATTCGGGAAGAGTGGCGCAAACGGCCGAATTCTGGCAGTGAGCGCTGAGACAAGGAGCCTGCCATGGCCCGCACGCCGAAAACATCCCCCAGCCCCGAGGCTGAACAACCGCGCCGAGTGCCGAAAGCGAAGGCCGCATCGGCTAAGCCTCCTGCCACGAAGCTGCCGGCGCGCGCCGTTGCGAAGCCTGCGGCCACGAAGCCGGTGGCTGAGAAAGCTCCGGCCCGCGCTGCAGCCGCCAAGCCGGTTGCGGCGAAGGCCGCGCCCGCCCGTGCTGCGGCGAAGCCTGCTGCTACGAAGCCGGTGGCCACGAAGCCGGTGGCTGAGAAGGCTCCGGCCCGCGCTGCAGCCGCCAAGCCGGTTGCGGCGAAGGCCGCGCCCGCCCGTGCTGCGGCGAAGCCTGCTGCTACGAAGCCG
>NZ_JBBARU010000064.1:0-19547 GCF_040399605.1 Rhodovarius sp.
CCGATACGGTTGGAAAACCTTATCTCGGTGTCCACCAAACCGGCAGCAGGCCACCACCGGGGATTACAGTGGAGGGGAAGTTCGCGGCGATGCTGGTAATGGGCCAGCCTGAGCTTTCAGCGGCAGCGCCCGACACAATCGCTCGGGCGGCGAAGGTGGCGGATAAAGAAACTCCGGGAGGGCAGCGCCCGGGTAGCGCCCTCCCAACTACCTAAGCCCGGGGCACCCGCATCACAAACCGCGCCCCCAGCACCCGCCCCTCGGCATCGCGCCGGTTCTCCGCGCTGATCTTGCCGCGCAGCCCCTCCACGATCTGTTTGCTGATCGAAAGCCC
The DNA here is from genome assembly GCF_040399605.1 of Rhodovarius sp. Classification (NCBI taxonomy): domain Bacteria; kingdom Pseudomonadati; phylum Pseudomonadota; class Alphaproteobacteria; order Acetobacterales; family Roseomonadaceae; genus Rhodovarius; species Rhodovarius sp. The sequence goes on from NZ_JBBARU010000064.1 coordinate 335, forward strand.
CAGGCCTGAATGCTGGCCGAAGCGTTCGCCGCGCGGGCGTTCGGAGTAGAAGCGCTCGAAGATGCCCTCCAGCTTGGCATCGGGAATGCCGGGCCCTTCATCCTCCACCACGACCTCGATATCGGGCCCAGCGCTGCGGGCGCGCAGCCAGACATGGCCATCGCGCGGGCTGAAGGAGATCGCATTGCCGATGAGGTTGCGGAAGACCTGCACCAGCCGGTCCTCAACGCCCAGCGCCACCAGCGGGCCATCGGGGATTTCGGTCTCCATCAACGGCTCTCCCGCGTTGCGGGTGGTGTTGTGCAGCTCGGCCAGCACGGCAAGGATGGGCTGCACATCCACAGGCTCAGCCACGGTGCGGGAGAGTTCGGCATCAACGCGTGATGAGTCGGAAATATCGCCGATCAGCCGGTCCATCCGCAGCACGTCATTGCCGATGATACCCAAAAGGCGCTTCTGGGCGGAGAAATCCTCCACCCGGCGCAGGGTTTCAATGGCGCTTCGCACCGAGGTCAGCGGGTTCTTCAATTCATGCGCGACATCAGCGGCGAAGCGCTCATTGGCGTCGATCCGGGCCCAAAGCGCCCGGGCGGCCATTTGCAGGTCGCGGGCCAGAATGCCGATCTCATCCTGCCGTTCCAGCAGATTTTCCGGCACGCTGCCCACCCGGCCCTTGCCCTGGCGCATATTGGCCGCGGCGGTGGCGAGTTGCAGGATTGGATTGGCCAGGGTCTGCGCGAGGTAGAGCGAGAGCAGCGTGGTCAGTAACAAGGCCAGCAGGAAGAGCACGAGAACGGAGGCGCGGATTTCGAACAGCCTTTGGTCCACCTCCCTCGCCTCACGGGTCAAAAGCATGATGCCCACGGCCTGGCCGCCGCGCCGGGCAGGCTCTGCCACGCTCACCAGCAGCCGGCCATCGGGGGTGCGGCGGATATAGGGGGTGACGCCGCCTTCGAGCGCCATGCGCAGCTCCTCCCGCCGGTCCGGCCCCAGGGCGGGCTGCCAGTCGAAACTATCAGCGTCGGTGGCGATATCCACCACCACCGGCGTGCGAGCTTGGCGCGGCAGCAGCGCGAGCAGGCGCTCATACAGCCCGGCCAATTGCTCGGAGACGGCGCCGCGCGGGACGGGGGGGGCCAGGGGTTCGGTCACCACCGCACCCCCCGCACCTTCTCGCACGCGGCTATCGGCCACGACCAGGCCAGTGATGTCGAACAGCCTCGCCTGGGTATTGGGCGAGGGTTCGACCAGCCGGCGCAGCAGTGGGCGGGCGAGCTCGGGCACCAGCACCACACGGTCATTTTCGATGCGCACTGCAGCCTCGCCGATGGCGCCGGCATAAATCCGCGCCTGGGTGCGCATCGCTTCCACATCACCGGCCAGAAGGCCGTTCTGATACTGGTCGAGATAGAGCAGGGCGGCGGCAAGCAGGGCCGGCGGGAGGGCGTTGAGCAGCAGGATGCGGCGCAGCAGCGGGCTGACCCAGCGGCGGCGGCGTGGCGGCTCGGGCAATGCCACGCGGGGTTCGGGCAGAATGGTGCCGTCTGGCATGGGGCTAGCGCTTTGTGTTGTGGCGCAGCTGCAATGCGATGGCGCGGGCCATACATGCATTCATCTGGGCACCGGTGGCGGCAGGCTCCGGGCGCGGTGCGCGCTCCACATCGGGGCCATTGTGGTTGAGCTTCTGCATCGGAGCATCATACAGGCCGGCGGGCGCGAAGTCTCTTGCATAGCGGCGAGCGATGCCGCATGGCTTTCAATGATGGACAAGGCGAATGATCTGGTGGCGCGCGGCGCCGACCGGCACCGGAGCGGCAGGCTGGCGGAGGCGGAGAGCCTGTATCGCCGTGCCTTGCGGTTGGATGCGAACCACCCCGATGCGCTGAACCTGCTGGGTCTGGCAATGCGAAGCCGTGGCGCTCTGGCCGAGGGGCTGGCCCTTTCCGCCCGCGCCATGGCCCTGGCGCCTGACAAGCCACTGATTCTTGCCAATTACGGCGCAGGCCTGGCCGAAGCCGGGCAGCTCGACCAAGCCATCGCGGTGCTGCAGGCCGCACTCGCCCGGGCGCCGGCCGATGCGGTGACCTGGCGCAATCTGGGCCAGGCTCTGGCCGCAAAGGGCGAGGCGCGCGCGGCGCTGGAGCCGCTGTTGACCGCGGCCAGGCTCACCCCCGATATCCCCGATGTCTGGCTGGCCCTGGCCCATGTGCATGCCGATTGCGGCGATCCGGTGGGGGCGCGGGCGGCGGCCACGGCAGCGCTGACCTGCGCCGGGCGCGACCGCGCAGCCGTCGAGCAGGCCCGCTTCATGCTCGCCGCACTGGGCGAGGGCGCGGCACCACCCCGCGCCCCAGCCGGCTATGTGCGCAAGCTCTTCGACCAATTCGCGCCGCGTTTTGATGCCGAGTTGGAAGGGAGGCTGCACTACCGCACCCCGGCTTTGCTGGCGGAGGCGATAGGCGCCGTGCTGCCGGCCAATGCGGCGCTCTCGGTGCTGGATATGGGCTGCGGCACCGGTCTTTCCGGCCTTGCCCTCCAACCCTTCGCGCGGCGGCTGGAGGGGGTGGACCTCTCACCGCGCATGCTCGATGCCGCTCGGGCGCGCGGCATTTACGCCGCGCTGCATGAGGCTGACCTGCTGGCCTTCCTGCCAACCCGCCGCGCCGGCTATGACCTGATCGCCGCCGCCGATGTGCTCAATTATCTGGGCGATCTGACCCCGGTTTTGGCCGCCATGCGCGCCGCGCTGCGCCCCAATGGCGTGGCGGCCTTCAGCCTGGAGACAGGCGAGATTGCACCCTTCGAATTGGCCGAGGGCATGCGCTATCGCCATGCCCCAGCCCATGCCCGCGCATTGGCCGAGGCTGCGGGCTTTACCGTGCTGTCCGAAACCCCGGTCATTTTGCGCGAAGAGCGGGGGCAGCCGGTGGGCGGTATGCTGTTGATCCTACGGTGAGCGTGGCCCGGGGGAGGGCTTTGCCCTCCCCCGATACCCCCACCCACCAGGGGCCAGCGGGCCCCTTGACCGCGGGGCAAAAGCCAGGTTGTGGGACCCCCAAGCTGGCTTTCTCATGGTTTCCAAAGGCCTTTCGGCCCTTGCTGGGGGGAGGTCCGGAGGGGCACAAAGCCTCTCTCCGCTCTGCGCTGGCCCCCTCACGCCAGCGTGGTCAAATCCTGGAACCAATGCTGCGCCTGGGTATAGCCGCGCACGTTGCGGCCGAGCGCCCGCGGGTTGGTGTCATGCACCACGAAGACCAGCAGCGCCTCATCGACTACCTTCTGGTGGACCTGGGCCATGAGACGGTCCACTGCGGTATCGTCGAAGGTGTTCATCGCCTCATCGATCAGCTTGTCCATGGTTTCGTCGCGGTAGTGTGACCAGTTCACCCCGCGCGGGGCGATCTGGTTGGAGTGGAAGAAGCGGATCAGCGCGTAGAGCGGGTCGGAGGTGACATAGGCGACGTTATTGGCGGTGATATTGCCTTGGCGAGCGATTTCGCCGGCCGCGCCCTGGCGCCAGGAGGTGTAGCTCACCTCCAATTCCACCACCTGGAAGGTGATGTCGATGCCGATCTCGCGATAGGCGGATTGGATATATTCATTGATCGGCATGGAGAGCATCTGCCCTGAGCCGCCGGAGGGCACGAGAAACTTGGTGCGCAGCGGGTTGGCGCGGGAGAAGCCGGCCTCCTGCACCAGGCGGCGCGCGCGGTCAGGGTCATGCGTGACGCGGAAGCTGGGGCTGCCGTACCAGGGCGAGGTGGCATCCACCACGCCGGTGGCGGGTTTGGCCAGACCGTTCATCAGCGCCACGATCTCGTTGCGGTTGATGGCGAGGTTGGCGGCCTGGCGCAGCCGCAGGTCCCGCCAGGGCGACCCCTCGAGCAGGCTGAGGTGATAGTTCCAGACATGCGGGGTGACGTTCTCGCTGATCCGATTGCCGGCGGCGCGCAGCCTGGGCACCAGATCGGGCGAGGGGTACTCGATCAGATCGACCTGGTTGGTCAGCAGGGCGTTGGTGCGGGTGGTCTCCTCGGGTGCCACGACCAGGATCAGCCGGTCCAGCTTCGGCATGCGGGCGGGGTTCCAGTAGCTGGTGTTCTTCACCATCTCGGCGCGCTCGCGCGGGACGAGGCGCGTCAGGCGGAAGGGGCCGGTGCCGGAGGGTTCGCTGGCAAAACGCTCCCAACTGCGGCCCAGGCGCTCATATTGCGCGGGCGATGAGATCAGGAACCACAGCATCTGATAAGGGAAAATACTGTCCACCGTGCGGGTGGTGACTTCCACAGTCATGTCATCCAGTTTGCGATAGCTGGCAACGCTGGGCAGGCGGGGGCGGACCTGGGCGGCTTGGCGGTTGTCGAAATGCGGCGCCTGCGGGTTGAGGACTTTTTCGAAATTCCAGATCACCGCATCGGCGTTGAAGGGCGAGCCGTCATGGAAGGTGACGCCCGAGCGCAGTTTGAAGGTCCATTTCGTGCGGTCAGCCGGGTTGGCGGTCCATTCGGTGGCAAGGCCAGGCACGAGTTTGCCGGGCCGGTCGGCGACATCCATTTCCCAGGCCACCAGCGGGTCATACAGCGTGTAGCCGGTGAACTGATAGGCGCCGGCGCCGCGGTCTGGCTGGCCCGTGGTCTGCGGGATATCGGCCATGGAGGTGGCATAGCGCAGCACGCGCTCTTGTTGGGCAGCGGCGGGGGCGATTGCACCGGCGCTGGGCAGCAGGGTGGCAGAGGTGCCGGAGGCGGCCAGCATGTCGCGGCGGGAAAGCGTCATTGGGGTATCCGTCTGCTTGAGGTCGGGTGGCGTCGCGGCGGGCTGGCGAGCGCCTTGGGCGATCGTGCTTGCAATTTGGGTGCCACTGCGCGAAGCCGGACCCATGAGGATGCCTCGTTCCCTGATCATCGCGCTCGTGACCTGCCTTGCTGCCGCGATGGGGCAGGCGCAGCCAGGCGCGCCGATTATCCCTCCGGTGACTGCGTCGCCCATGCCGGGCCTGCCCAGCTTCGCCGATCTGGTGGCACGGGTGCGCCCGGCGGTGGTCACCATCACCGCCACCGCGCCGGCCGAAGCCTCGGCGCAGCAGACACCCGCCCGGCAGCTGCGCCCCATGCTGCGGCGCGAGGGGCAGACCCGGCCTGTGCAGGCGCTGGGCTCAGGCTTTCTGATCGATGCCATGGGCACCATCATCACCAACAATCATGTGGTGAGCGGCGCGCTGGCCGTCTCGGTCACGCTGGATGATGGGCGGCATCTGCCGGCGCGTCTGGTCGGCAGCGACCCTTGGACTGATCTGGCGGTGCTGCGCATCGATGCCGGCTCGCCGCTGCCCTGGCTCAGCCTGGGGGCTTCCGAAACCCTGCGGCCGGGCGATTGGGTGGTGGCCATGGGCAACCCCTTTGGCCTTGATGGCACGGTCACTGCCGGCATCGTCTCAGCCCGGGGCCGCAATATCGGCCAGGGGCCTTATGACGATTTCATCCAGATCGATGCGGCGATCAACACCGGCAATTCCGGCGGGCCACTCTTTGCCACCGATGGCCGGGTGGTGGGGGTCAATAGCGCGATCTATTCGCCCAGCGGCGGCAGTGTGGGGATCGGCTTTGCCATTCCGGCAGATTTGGTACGAGAGGTGGTGGCGGCCTTGCTGGCCAATGGCCGGGTGGAGCGCGGTTTCCTCGGCGCCACCTCGCAGCCGCTCACACCGGCCCTGGCCGCGGCGCTGGGCATGCCGGGCGTAGCCGGCGCGCTGATCGATGATGTGGTGCCGCGCGGCCCCGCCGCCCGCGCCGGGCTGCAGCCGGGCGATGTGGTGACGGCGGCCGATGGTGCGCCGGTGGCCGATGCGAGGGCGCTGGCGCGCATAGTGGCGCGAAGCCGGCCCGATGCCGTGCTTTCGCTGACGGTGCAGCGCGATGGCGCCAGCCAATACATGCTCGCTCGGATCATTCCCGGCCCGGAGACGGCCAACCGCCCGCCCGCGCTGCCCGAGGGCCGCGGCCCGCGCTTTGGGATGACCTTGACGGCGCTGACAGATGCCCTCCGGCGCGAGGGCCGCATCCCGCGAGAGGCACGCGGCGCAGTTATCACTGCGGTGGCGCCCAATGGCGGCGCTGCCCTGGCGGGTGTGCAGCAGGGCGATGTGCTGGTGAGCATTGGCGGGCATGAGGTGGTGGACCCTGCCTCGGCGCTGGCGCTGATGCGGCAGGCCTGGCCGAATGCCACCGTGTTGCGGGTGCTGCGCAACGGCGCGGGGCTTTACCTGGCGCTGCCTGCCCTGTGAGATATGCATTTGCGCCATGGCGGCGCCCTTGCTGCGGTGCTGGAGCAGGCCGAGACGATGATTCAGCGTTTTCGGCGATTCCGCCGCAACGCATCATGCTCTAGGCTTCGGCCATGGATGAAAAAACCGCAGAAACCCTCGCTATCGCCGCCGGCCTTGAAAAGGCCTGGGCGAATCATCGCGCCGATGTGCTCGATGCCCTGGCCACCCTTGCCGCGCATAAGGCCAATCTGCCCCGCGCGACAAATGCCGCAGTGGAACCGGTGCCGGCCTATAGCCTGGCGCCCCGCCGATGAGCGCGCATAGCCTCTCCCTGGCCGAGGCCAGCCGCCGCATCGCCGCCAAGACCCTCTCACCCAGCGAATTGCTGGATGATTGCCTGGCCCGCATCGCCGAGGTCGAGCCGCGGCTGAATGCCTGCATCCGCCTGATGGAGGATGATGCCCGCGCCGTCGCCCGCGCGCTCGACAATGAGGCCCCGCGCGGCCCGCTGCATGGCATCCCCATCGGGGTGAAGGACATCATCGACATCGCCGGCCTGCCCAGCACCTGCCATTCCGCCCAGCGGCTGGACCATATGGCCACGGCGGATGCGGCGGTGATCACCCGGCTGCGTGCGGCCGGCGCGGTGTTTCCGGCCAAACTTGCCACGCATGAATTCGCCATTGGCGGCCCGGCCTTCGACCTGCCCTTTCCGCCGGCGCGCAACCCGTGGAACCGTGACCATCATCCGGGTGGGTCTTCCTCCGGCTCGGGTGCGGCGGTGGCGGCGCGCATGCTGCCTGGGGCGCTAGGGACGGATACTGGCGGCTCGGTGCGCCATCCCGCCAGCCATTGCGGGCTGGTCGGCCTCAAGCCGACCTATAATCTGGTGCCGCGCGACGGGGTGTTTCCGCTGGCCTTTTCGCTTGACCATGTCGGGCCGCTGACCCGCACGGTGGAAGATTGCGCGCTGATGCTGGGCGTGATGGCCGGTGGTGACTTCGCTGGCGGTCTGACCAAGGGGCTGAAGGGCCTGCGCATCGGCTATGTCCGCCACTTCCACGAAATCGACCAGCCGGCCGACCCGGAAATGGCGGCTGCGCTGGATGAGGCGGCGCGCGTGATGGTCGCCGAGGGTGCGATCATTACCGACATCAGCCTGCCGCCGCTGCAACAATTCGCCGCGGTGAACCGCACCATCCTCTATGGCGAGGCCGGGGCCATCCATGAGCATTGGCTGAAGAACAGCCCGGAAAAATACGCCGGCGTCACCCGTCGCCGCCTGCTGCCGAGCCAATTCGTCTCGGCGGCCGACTATGTGCAGGCGCAGCGCCGCCGGGGCGAGATGGTCGCCGCCGTGCAGGAGGCCTTCACCCAGGTGGACCTGCTGCTCACTGCCAGCAGCATGGACCCTGCCTGCCGGATCGACGACACGCCAACGGTGGAGCGCACCTATCCCCGCCAGGCGCGCACCCCGTTCAATGTCACCGGCCACCCGGCAGTGACGATCATGAACGGGCTGCACAGCACCGGCCTGCCGCTGAGCCTGCAATTGGTGGCGCCGGCCTTCGAGGAGGCGCTGCTGCTGCAGGCCGCCGCCGGCTATGAGCGTGCGGCGCCCTGGAAGGACTTGGCGCCCAACCCGTGAGCCTGTTGGTGGTGGTGGGTTTTTCGGCCGAGGCGGCGTTGTTGCCGCCGGGCACCGCTGTGCTGAACGCGGCGGCAAATCCTCAGAAACTCGCCGCTGCTCTGGCTGAATTGCGTCCCTCGGCGGTGCTGAGCTTTGGCATTGCCGGCGGCCTGGACCCGGCGCTGCGGCCGGGTGCGCTGCTTGTGGCGCGCGCGGTGGTGGCTGAGGCGCGCTGGCCCGCCCATGCCGGTTGGAGCGCCGCTTTGGCTGCCGCCACCGGCGCTGCCATGGTCGATATGGCCGGTGCCGAGCGGGTGATCGCCACCCCAGAGGAGAAGGCGGCACTCCATAGGGATACCGGCGCCTCCGCCGTGGATATGGAAACTGCGGTCATTGCCCGCTCTGGCATACCCTTTGCCGTGCTGCGCGCCGTGGCCGATACCGCCGATGAAACCTTGCCCCCGGCTGCGGCCGAGGGTTTGGACGAGGCCGGCAACCCTGCGCCCTGGCGGGTGATGCGCGCCCTGCTGCGCCGGCCAGGGGATTTGCCGGGGGTGGTTCGCATGGGCCTGCGCAGCCAGGCTGCGCTGCGGGCCCTGCGGGCTGTCGCCGCCCAGGCCTTGCGCCCGCCGCCTGGTTAGGGCGCTTCGCCCAGGCCCTGCTCGCGCCACATCTTGAGCAGCCCATAGCCCACCGCCAACAGAGCGGGCCCGACGAAAAGTCCCAAGAAGCCGAAGGCGATGATCCCCCCGAACACGCCCAGGATGATGAGCGTGAGTGGCATGGCGCTGCCACGGCTGATCAGCAGCGGGCGGACAATATTATCGCCGAAGGACACCGTAATGCCCACAACGATCATGAAAATCGCCCAGACCGAATGATCCTGCCCGAACAACCACCAGGCGGAACCCGCCCAGATCGGGATCATGGCGGGGGCCAGAATCTGCGTGACGGAGAAGACGAAGGTCAGAAAGGCCAGCACCAACGCTCCAGGGACCCCGGCAATCGCCAGCCCTAGCCCTAAAATGACCGCCTGCAGCAAGGCCGTGCCGATCACGCCCCAGGCGACGCCGCGCACCGCACCGCCCGCCTCGTCCACCATCGCCGCTGCTGCTGGGCCGCCGATGCGGCCGAATATGTCGCGCAGGGCATGCGCCATCTCGCTGCCATTGGCCCAGAACATGGCGGTGACGATGAGCGAGAGCAGGATCTGCAGCACGCTCTCCACCAGCCCCTGGCCCAGATTGACCAGCAAGCGGGTGATCTGGCCCGACCAGGGCGCGATCAAGGCGCTGATATCGCCCTGCGCCGCCTGCAGGCGCGGCCAATATTCCTGCACATAGCCCTTCACCACCGGAATGGAGGTCAGCAGCGATGGCGGGTCGGCGGGCGCCTGGGCCAATGTCGCGCGCAAGCGCTGGGAGAGGCTGGCGATCTGTTCGGGCAAGATGGGCGCGAAGAGGATGACAGGCAGCGCCACCACCAGCAGCACCAGCAGCAGCATCCCCGTGGCCGCCTGTGCCGGGCTGAGCCCCGCACGCACCACGGCCTGGCGCAGCGGCCAGGTGGCAATGGTGACGAAGGCGCCGAACAGGATGGCCATGGCAAAGGGCTGGAGCACCCACAGGACGCCAATGACCAGCAGGGCAACCAAGCTCAGCGCCAAAGCGCGCTCGATGATCACCCGGGTATGGCCGTGGCCGGTGGGGATGGGTGTCTCCATGAAACGCCGGCTCCGTAGCAATGAGTTTGTGCGGCGCAACCAATCACGAATGGGTGGCTTTGCGAAGCCAATCACAAATTGGACATTTGGCGAATAAACTCGCCGCGAAGGCTGCTGAAAGCAGCCTCAGGCTGTTTTGGGCCGCCGCGGGGCTGTGTTGCTGCGGTGGGAAGCCGTTTTTGGCCGATTCATCTTTTGGTGAGGCTTTTCGAGGATAAGTGTAGACATGATTTCGCTCAGCAGCCTTTCGGCCTTCTCGCAGGAGGCCTCCCGTATCCGACCTGGCCAGGGCGTGGACGCGCCCCGGCCGGTGCAGCCCGTCAATGGCAAGCCTGTCGAAGGGGCGGGTGCCGGTGATGCGTCGGCCAAGGAGGCATCCACCCCGCAGCGCCTCTTGGGCAGCGTGCCGCCCATGCCCGATCGGCCATTGCCGCGGGGCTCCTTGCTCGATCTGAAAGTATAGGCGGAGCGTTCCTGCAGCGCTGGGCTTGGGTTATCCCGTTGTAATGCCCTGACCACGCGTCACCTATCTCGCGGCCGCCGCGCTGCATGCCCAACCCGGCCATGCAGCGCCCAAGTTTTGCGCGATGGAAAAGCGCCTCTTGCCGCCGGTTTAGAGCTTGCCGAACAGCGCCGCAGTGTCGCTCATCCGGTTGGAGAAGCCCCACTCATTATCGTACCAACCCATCACGCGGACCATGCCACCATTGTCCAGGCTTTGGGTCTGGGTGGCGTCGAAGGTGCAGCTGGCGGGGTTGGTGTTGAAGTCGATGCTGACCAGCTGCTCGGTCGTATAGTCGAGAATGCCCTTCAGCTCGCCTTCCGAGGCCTTCTTCAGCGCTGCATTCACCTGCTCCTTGGTCACGCCCGCGGTCTTGAGGTTCACATCCAGCGACACCAGCGAGACATTGGGGGTGGGCACGCGAATGGCCGTGCCATCCAGCTTGCCGGCCAGGGCGGGCAGCACCAGGCCCACGGCCTTGGCAGCACCGGTGCTGGTCGGGATCATGCTCACGGCTGCCGCGCGGGCGCGGCGCAGGTCCTTATGCAGTGTGTCCACCGTGTTCTGGTCACCGGTATAGGCGTGGATGGTGACCATATAGCCGCGCTCAATGCCGAATTCCTTGTTCAGGATATAGGCCATGGGGGCGAGGCAATTGGTGGTGCAGCTGGCATTGGAGATGACCGTCATATCGGCGGTCAGCGTCTTCTCATTCACGCCATAGACGATGGTGGCATCGGCATTGTCACCCGGTGCCGAGATGATCACCTTGCGCGCACCGGCAGTGATGAGGGCCGAGGCCTTTTCCTTGCTGGTGAAGATGCCGGTGCATTCCATGGCGACATCAACGCCCTGGAAGGGCACCTTGGCCGGGTCACGCTCGGCGCTAACCACGATGGGGCCATAAATGCGGCCATGGCGCTTGATGGTGATGGCCTGGCCATCCACCGTCACCTCGCCATCGAAGCGGCCATGCACGGTGTCATACTTGAACAAATGGGCATTGGCCTCGACCGAGCCCAGATCATTGATGGCGACGCATTCCACATCGGTGCGCCCGCTCTCGATCATCGCACGCAACACCAGGCGGCCGATGCGCCCGAAGCCGTTGATGCCAATTTTCACGCTCATAGCCTTACCCCTTTTGTCGCGGAATGTGTCGGTGCAGCGAGCTAGGCCCGCAAGCATGCCAATTCATCTGGTATCCAGCCTCATTATTGCGGCCATAACACCAATTTAGCATTTCCAGAATGTTACCATAGGCGGCGCGCTCGCCACAGGCCTGCCATGTCGGCTGCTGGTCGCCTGAGCCGCCGCGGCAGCGACCATTCGCCTCACTTGCGAGGCGGATGATGGTCTGCGGGTTCAAAGCCTGCGCCCAGGCGGGCAGGGCGAGGCAGGCCAAAACCAGGATCGCACGCATTCACGCCACTCGTTTTTTGACCGCCGCAACCACCGCTGCGGGCGTGATGCCAAAATGCTCGAACAGCTTATCGGCCGGGGCGGAGGCGCCGAAGCCGGTCATGCCAATGAAGATCCCATCGGCGCCGATCAGGCTGTCCCAGCCGAAGCGCACCGCGGCCTCTATGCCCACGCGCGGCGCGGCGCCCAGGGTTTCGGCCTGATATTCGGCGCTTTGTTGGGCGAAAAGCTCCCAGCAGGGCAATGACACAACGGCGACAGCGATGCCCTCCTCGCGCAGCAGCGCCTGGGCTGTTATCGCCAGCGAGACCTCGCTGCCGGTGGCGATCAGCGTGGCCTGGCGGGCGCCATCCGCTTCGGCGATCACATAGCCGCCGCGGGCAGAACGATTCTCGCCGGCATCGCTGCGCAGCGCAGGCAGGGCCTGCCGGCTCAGCGCCAGCACTGAGGGGCCATCGGCGCGGCGCAGCGCCATCTCCCAGCATTCCGCCGTTTCCATCGCATCCGCCGGGCGGAAGAGGAAGGTATTGGGCATGCAGCGCAGCGAGGCCAGGATTTCGACCGGCTGATGCGTCGGCCCATCCTCGCCCAGCCCGATGCTGTCATGCGTCAGCACATGGATGGCGCGCGTGCCCATCAGCGCGGCGAGCCGCAGGGATGGCCGCAGGTAATCGGCGAAAATCAAAAAAGTGCCGGAATAGGGAATGATGCCGCCATGCAGCGCCATGCCGTTCATCGCGGCGGCCATGCCATGTTCGCGCACGCCCCAATGGATGTAGCGCCCGGCATAATCGCCCGGGCGCATGGCCGGGATGCCCTTCACATCGGTGTTGTTCGAACCAGTGAGGTCGGCCGACCCGCCGATCATTTCGGGCACCGAGGGCACCAGCGCGTTCAGCGCCTGCTGGCTGGCGATGCGGGTGCCGATTTTGGGTTTGCTCTCGGCAATCGCAGCGCGATGGGCGTTGAGCGCATCGGCCCAGCCCTCGGGCAGGCGCCCGGCCATGGCGCGTTCGAATTCGGCCTTTTGCGGGTGGCGGGCCAGGCGTTTAAGCCAGGAGCGGCGTGCGCCGCCGCCCCGGCTGCCGGCCTTTTCCCAGGCGGCCTTGATGTCTTCAGGGATGTCGAAGGGCGGGTGGTTCCAACCCATGGCCGCGCGCGCGCCGGCGATTTCCTCGGCCCCCAGGGGCGCGCCGTGGCTGCCCGCCGTGCCGGCCTTCTTGGGGGCAGCAAAACCGATGATGGTGCGGCAGGCGATCAGCGTTGGTTTACGGCTGCGCAGCGCATAACCCATGGCGCCCAGCAGTGCCGAGGGGCTGTGGCCATTCACCCGCTTCACCGCCCAGCCATAGGCCTGGAAGCGCTTCAGCACGTCTTCCGTGAATGACAGCTCGGTGCCGCCGTCGATGGAAATGCCGTTATCATCCCAAAGGACGCAGAGCTTATCGAGGCGGTAATGGCCGGCCAGCGAGGCGGCCTCGTGCGAAATCCCCTCCTGCAGGTCACCATCGGAGGCGATGACCCAGGTGCGATGATCGACCAGGGATTTGCCGAAGCGTGCCGCCAGATGCCGCTCGGCCAGGGCCATGCCCACGGCGGTGGAAATTCCCTGGCCCAGCGGCCCCGTGGTCATTTCAATCGCGGGATGCTCGCCACGCTCGGGGTGGCCGGCGGTCACGCTGTGGAGCTGGCGAAAATTGCGGATGTCGTCCATCGACATGCCGGCATGCCCGCTCAGGTGCAGCAGGGCATAGAGCAGCATGGAGCCATGCCCGGCCGAAAGCACGAAACGGTCGCGATCCGGCCAGGTGGGGTCGGCCGCATCGTATTTCAGCATGCGTGACCAGAGCGCGGTGGCGGCATCGGCCATGCCCATCGGCATGCCCGGATGGCCGGAATTGGCCTTCTGCACCGCATCCATGGCCAGGACCCGGATGGCATCGGCCATCCGTCTCTCCTCGGTCACCGGCAGCGCGAGTAGCGCGGCCTGGGCGGCCAGGGCGGGGTTGGAATCGGAGATGGGTGCGGTGCTGGCCAAAATCGGTTCTCGCTGGGACGTGCGGTTTGTCTAGCGGCGGGGGGCGCTGGGGGCAATGCCGAGGGGGCAGAGCCGCCATGCTGGCTGGTTCCAACTGATGATTTGCGGCGGCAGTCACCTCTGACATAACAGGGCGATGAGACAAGCCATCCTCCACCGTGTTCCCATGCGCCACCCAGGCGACGTCTCCGGCGTCGAGGCGCTCTTCGATGCTGGCCTGCCGCCGGGTCAGGTCGTGGCCATCCTTGGCAAGACCGAGGGCAATGGCTGCGTGAATGATTTCACCCGCGCCTATGCGGTGCAGGCGCTGCAGCACATGCTGGCGCGGCGCGGCGGCCGGCCGGATGTGGCCATGGTGATGTCTGGGGGCACCGAGGGTGGGCTTTCGCCGCATTTTCTGGTGTTTGCGGTGGGCGAGGGGCCGGCGGCGCCGGGTGGGCGCCTGGCCATGGGCGCGGGTTTTACCCGTGAATTCCGGCCCGAGGAGATGGGCCGCATGGCGCAGGTGGAGGCGACCGCCCAGGCCGTCCGTGCCGCCATTGCCGAGGCTGGCATCACCGAGGTGCATTACGTCCAGGTCAAATGCCCGCTGTTGACCTCCGAGCGCATCGCCGATGCCCTGGCCCGTGGCGAGACGGTGGCGACGCATGACACCTATCATTCCATGGGCCTCTCGCGCGGCGCTTCGGCGCTCGGCGTGGCGCTGGCCCTGGGCGAGGTGGCGAGCGTGACGGATGCCGATATCGGTGCTGACACGGCCAAATTCTCCGGCGTGGCCAGCGCCTCGGCCGGGGTGGAATTGCTCTGCAACGAGATTTTGGTGCTGGGCAATTCGCCGCATTGGGGCGGGGATTTGCGTATTTCCCACGCGGTGATGCGTGATGGTATTGATTTCCCGGCCGTGCAGGCGGCTTTGCGCGATGCGGGCTTTGCCGCCCAGGGCCAACTTTCGCCCGAGGATGAGGCAAGGGTGCTGGCCGTGCTGGCCAAGGCCGAGCCCTCCACCACCGGCCGCATCCGCGGTGCCCGGCACATCATGAATGATGACAGCGACATCAACGCCACCCGCCACGCCCGCGCTTTGGTGGGCGGGGTGATCGCAGCGGCGGTGGGGCGGACGGAGCTTTTCGTCTCCGGCGGCGCGGAGCATCAGGGGCCGGATGGCGGCGGGCCTGTTGCCGTGATCGCCAAGGTTCTAGGCTAGCGGCATGCTCCCTTTCCACTCGCTCTATCGCCACGGTTTTGTCAGGGCGGCGCTGTGTGCCCCGGTGCTGGCGCTGGCCCATCCGCGCGCCAATGCAGAGGCCACCATCGCCATGGCGCGCGAGGCGGCGGGTGATGGCGCGGGCCTGGTGCTGTTCCCCGAAATGGGCCTCTGCGGCTATTCCACCGAGGATCTGCTGCTGCAGGCCGCCATGCTGGATGCGGTGGAGGCGGCGGTGGCCCGCGTGGCGGAGGCCACTGCCGATCTGCGGCCCTTGATCATGCTGGGCGCGCCGCTGCGGCTGGGGCATTCGGTGTTCAACTGCGCCGTGGTGCTGCATCGGGGCCGGGTGCTGGGGGTGGTGCCCAAATCCTTCCTGCCGAATTACCGGGAATTCTACGAAAAGCGGCAGATCGCCCCTGCCGCCGCCGCCCCGGCGCGGGAGATCAGGCTGGCTGGTCATACGGCGCCTTTCGGCACTGATCTTATTTTTGCTGCGAGTGATGTGGCTGATTTCATTGCCCATGTGGAGATCTGCGAGGATCTCTGGGCGCCGGTGCCGCCCTCCATCGCCGGCGCTTTGGCCGGGGCCACGGTGCTGTGCAACATGTCAGGCTCGCCCATCACGGTGGCCAAGGGCGAGGACCGGCGGGTGCTCTGTGATGCACAATCCCGCCGGGCCATCGCCGCCTATCTCTACACCGCCGCAGGGCAGGGCGAATCCACCACCGATCTGGCCTGGGATGGCCATCTGCAAGCCTTTGAATATGGTGAAGAATTAGGCCAGAGCAGCCGCTTTGCCGATGGCCCGCAGATGCTGAGCGTGGATATTGATGTCGAGCGTCTGGCGCAGGAGCGCAGGCGTGTGGGCACCTTTCGCGATGGCGCCATGGCCGCGCCGGCTGCCTTTCGCACCGTCGAATTCACCCTCGACCCGCCGGCGGAGGAATTGCCACTGCGCCGCCTCATCCCGCGCTTTCCTTATGTGCCAGATGCCCCAGCGCGGCTGGACCAGGATTGCTTCGAGACCTGGAATATTCAGGTGGCCGGCCTGCTGACCCGGCTGCGAGCGACGGGGTTGCAGAAGCTGGTCATCGGCGTCTCCGGTGGGCTTGATTCGACCCAGGCGCTCATCGTGGCGGCGCGCACCATGGATCGGCTGGGCCTGCCGCGACACAACATCATCGGCGTGACCATGCCGGGCTTCGCTACCTCTGAGGGGACTAAATCCAGCGCCTGGGCACTGATGCGCGGCCTGGGCGTGGATGCGCGGGAGGTGGATATTCGCCCGCTCTGCACGCAAATGCTGTCAGATCTCGGCCATCCCGGCCCGCCGGTTTATGACGTGACCTTTGAGAATGTGCAGGCCGGGCTGCGGACGGATTATCTGTTCCGTCTGGCCAATCACTCCGGCGGCTTGGTGGTGGGCACGGGTGATTTGTCAGAGGCGGCGCTGGGCTGGTGCACCTATGGCGTGGGCGACCATATGTCGCATTACAACGTGAATGCATCTCTGCCCAAGACGCTGATTCAGCACATGATTAGTTGGGCCATCGCCACCGCGCAATATGATGCCGCGGTGGGGGCGGCACTCGAAAAGATCCTGGCCACCGAAATAAGCCCCGAACTGGTGCCGCCCGATGCGGTGACGGGTGCGGTGCAAAGCACCCAAGCCGTTATTGGGCCTTATGAGCTGCAGGATTTTCACCTCTTCTACACGCTGCGCTGGGGCTTTCGGCCCTCCAAGGTGGCGTTTCTGGCGCTGAGCGCCTGGGGGGAACGCGAGCGTGGCGAATGGCCCCCCGGGGTCACCGAGCAGAACGCCTATGCGCTGCCGGAGATCAAAAAATGGCTGGCGGTGTTCCTGCGGCGGTTTTTTGCCACCAGCCAGTTCAAGCGCAGCGCGGTGCCGAATGGGCCGAAGATTTCTTCCGGCGGCTCGCTGAGCCCGCGCGGCGATTGGCGCGCACCCTCGGATTCGCTGGCCGATGCCTGGCTGGAGGAATTGGCCAAGGCGGTGCCTTGATGCGCGGCGGGCCTATTCGGCCCGAATACCGAGCCTGCGGATCAGCGGCAGAATGACGTCGCGCTGCTCGCGCAGCAGGGCGGCGAAGGCATCGGGCCCGCGCGGCTCGGGTTCCAGGCCAATCTGTTCCAGCTTTTCGCGCACCGCGGGCATGGCCAGGATTGCGGTGAGCTCCGTGACCAGCCGCTCCACGATGGGGGCGGGGATATTGGCTGGCCCCATTATGCCGTTCCAGCCGCCAATGCCATAGCCAGGCAGCCCGGCCGCCTCGGCCAGGGTGGGCAGGCCGGGTAGCAAATTGGTGAGGCGCGGTAGGCTATGCCCCAAAGCACGCAGCGCGCCCTGGCGCACCAGCGACCAGGCGCCGGCCGGGGTTTCTATGGCATAATCAACCGTGCCGCTCATCAGCGCGGCCATGGCGGCGGTGCTGCCCTGGAAGGGGACATGCAGCGTGTCCAGCTCGGCGCGGGCATTGAACACCGCTGTCACCAAATGCTGTGAGCCGCCCACGCCAGAGGAGGCGAAGCTATATTTTCCCGGATTGGCCCGCAGAAGGTCCACGAATTCGCGCGCATTGGCGGCGGGGAACTGGCTGCGCACCGCGAGAATATAGGGCGAGATGCCAAGGCCCAGGATGGGGGTGAAATCACGCTCCGGGTCATAGGGCGTGCGCTGGACCATGGGCACGAAGGTGATTGGCCCGCCCGAGGCGGAGAGCAGGGTATAGCCATCGCCAGGGGACTTCGCGACGGCATCGGCCCCGATCGTGCCGCCGGCGCCAGGGCGGTTCTCCGGGACCACGGTTTGGCCCAGGCGTTCGCCCAGATGCTGCGCGATGAGCCGGCCTATCAGGTCGGTGGCTTGGCCGGGCGGCCAGGGGATGACCATGCGCAATGGCCGGTTGGGCCAGGCAGCCTGGGCGGAAGCTGGGCGCGCCAGCGCAATGGCGGGCAAGGCGAGGGCCGTGCGGCGGTTGAACATGGCTTTGTCCTTGGACGGTGTTGTTTTGCCGGATGCTGAACCATCCTTGCGTTATTGGCCACTGGTTAAAAGAAGGGCTGCTGAGCCCTGGCACGGCTTTGCAGTCTCGCAGTTTGAGGCTCTAGGCAGCCCAGAAATCCCTGCCTACACTGCCCGATGAAAGCGCTTTCGCGCATCGCTGAGAGTCAAAAATCCATCCACGTCTTGGGTGGATGCAGGGTGAGGAAACGAAAAATGGCCATCAGTCCCGCGGGCGGGTCGCGCCCGTCCCATGCATGCCGCTCACCGGAGGTTCGCGCCGGTGAATAGTTTTCATGCCCTGAAGGATCGCATCGCGATCGTGGGTGTCGGCAATACGCCCTATGGCAATTTTCCCGAGATTGATGATTACGGGCTTGGCGCCCGCGCCTTCCGCAATGCCGTTGAAGATTGCGGCATTGAGAAGGACAAGATCGACGGCCTGCTGGTCTGCCGCGTGCCGCAATATGCCCGGATGGGTGAAATCCTGGGGCTGAACCCGCGCTGGACCATCCAGATGCCGCCGCATGGCCGCATGTCGGGCATGGCGATCATTGAGGCCGCGGCCGCGCTCGAGGCTGGGCTGTGCGATTACGCGGCGCTGATCTATGCCAATATCGGCCGCTCGCGCCGGGTGAATTATGGTGGCGAGGAAAGCCCCGGCGTGTGGGACCCCTGGGGCTTCACCTCCCCAGGTGCGGCGCATGCGATGATGTTCCAGCGCCACAGCGCGCTCTATGGCACCACCACGCGGCAATTGGCCGAAGTCTCGGTGGCGTTTCGCCACCATGCCTGCCTGAACCCGGCCGCGGTGATGAAGCAGCCGATCACGATCGATGATCACGAGGCGGCGCGGCCGATCACCGAGCCGCTGCGGCTGCTCGACTACTGCCTGATCAATGATGGTGCCGTGTGCATCATCATGACCACCAAGGAGCGGGCGCGGGACCTGAAGAAGAAGCCGGTGATGATCTCCGGCATCGGTGCCCGCGAGGCCTATACCACCAGTTCCATCGGCAATTTCGATCTGAACTTCTGGTATGACGAAATGCGTGACGTCGCCTCCCAGGCCTATGGCATGGCGGGCGTTGGGCCCTCCGATGTCGATGCGCTGATGTGCTATGACAATTTCAGCCCGACGGTGCTGTTCAGCCTCGAAGGCCTTGGGTTTTGCAAGCAGGGCGAGTCCGGCAGCTTTGTGGAAGGCGGCACGCTCAAGCTGGGTGGCAAGCTGCCAACCAACACCGATGGTGGCCATCTCTCCAATTCCTACATGCAGGGCTGGGCCCTCAATATCGAGGCGGTGCGCCAGATCCGCGGCGAATGCGAGGCCCGCCAGGTGAAGAATGCCCAGGTGGTCCAGTATTGCGGCGCGACGCCTTGCTCGCGCTCGATCATCTATAC
>NZ_JBBARU010000065.1:0-19512 GCF_040399605.1 Rhodovarius sp.
GGGGCTTTGCCCCTCGAGCACCCCAGCAGGAAACTGAGTTTCCTGCACCTTCGATAGAATTTTTACCGATCTTAATAGTTGCCGGGAATAATTTTATTAATACAATAAAATATGTTTATCAATTTTTATTATTTTATAATTTTTCATCTCAAATATATAATCGTAATTGATTTATTGAAATTACAAAATTTTGCATCAATATAAATATAAAATCGATAATAAACGAAGGTGCAGGAAACTAAGTTTCCTGCTGGGGTGCTCGAGGGGCAAAGCCCCTCGATCTTACTGTAACTCTCGATCCATTTCCCAGTAACCGCGCAGCAGATGCTAATAAGTGGCCCGGCCGCCGGAGCAATCGAAGACAGCGCCGGTGGAAAAACTGCAGGCTTCGCTGGCGAGCCAGGTGACGAGGGCGGCGACCTCGCTGGGCAGGCCGAAGCGGCCCATGGGGATTTTGGATTTCATCCAGGCGATTTGTTCGGTGGTCATCTGGGTGAAGAGTTCGGTCTCGACCGCGGCGGGGGTGACGCAATTGACCCTGATGCCGGTGGTGGCGGTTTCCTTACCGATGGATTTGGTCAACGCGATGACGCCGGCCTTGGCGGCGGAATAGGCGGCGGCGTTGGGGTTGCCTTCTTTGCCGGCGATGGAGGCGATGTTGATGATGCGGCCCCAATCACGCGCGCGCATGCCTGGCAGCACGGCCTGGCAGCAGAGGAAGACGCCGGTGAGGTCGATATCGATCACCTGGCGCCAGGCATCGACGGGGTAGTCCTCGGTGAGGTGGTTGGGGCCGGTGATGCCGGCATTGGCGACGAGGATGTCGGCCGGGCCCAGGGCGGCCTCGGAGGCGGTGAGTGCGGCGGCGATGCTGGCGGGGTTGGTGACGTCCATGGTTTGGGCATGGGCGCCGAGGTGGTGGGCGGCGGCTTCTACTGCGGCGCGGTCACGGTCCCAAAGGCTGATGCGGTGGCCTTGTGCGGCCAGGGCTTGGGCGATGGCGAGGCCGAGGCCGCGGGCGGCGCCGGTGATGATGGCATGGCGGCTGGTGTCAGGCATGGCGCCCTCGCTCCCTGTTTGTTGGAGAGAGGGCGCCGCAAGCCGCAGGGCTTGTCAATTGCGCGCGGTTAGATGGCCGGGCGGGTGGCGCGGAAGGCGGTGGCTTTCTCGAAGGCATGGCCTGCGGCGAGGACGGAGGCATCGTCAAAGGGTTTGCCGATGATTTGCACCGAGACCGGCAGGCCGGCCTCGCCAAAGCCGCTGCATAGGCTGAGGGCGGGCCAGCCGAGCACGTTGAAGGGCATGGTGAAGCCGGGTTTTTCCAGGCTTGCCCATTTTGAGACGGCGGTGATGGGCGGGGCCTCGCCCATGGCGCTGGCGGTGATGAGCAAATCGACGCCCTGGGTGGCGGCAATGCTGCGGGTGATGAGATCGGCCCGGCGGCGTTGGGCCTGGATGTAGTCGGCAGCACTCATCAGCGCACCGAGGGCCAGGCGGTGGCGCATATATTCGCCGTATTTTTCGGGCGCGCTCTGCATCCAGGCTTCGTGCACGGCGAAGGATTCGGCGTAGATGATGGCCCAGCCGGTGGCGTTGTATTCGGCCAGCGATGGCAGGGTGATATCGCTGATAACCGCGCCCTCGGCGCGCAGCACGGCGATGGTGTTTTCGATGCCGGCGAGGGTGGCGGGGCTGACCGGATTGTCGCTCTCATGGAAGTGGCGGATGACGCCGATGCGTTTGCCGCGCACGCCCTGGGCGAGGCCCGCGTGGAAATCGGGCACCGGGCGATTGGCGCTGCCGGGGTCTGCCGGGTCATGGCCGGCCATGGCTTGCAGCAGCAGGGCGACATCTTCCACCGACCAGGCCATGGGGCCGGCATGGTCGAGGGTTTGGGCGAGGGGCAGGATGCCGGTGCGTGGGCAGAGCCCATAGGTGGGCTTGATGCCTGCAATGCCGCAGAGTGCTGCGGGGCCTCGGATGGAGCCGCCCGTGTCCGAGCCGGTGCCGCCCATGATGATGCCGGCGGCAACGGCCGCGCCGGTGCCGGAGCTGGAGCCGGCGGTGAAGCGTGTGGTGTCCCACGGGTTGCGGGCGGGCGGCCAGGGGAGGTCGAAGCTGGGGCCGCCAAAGGCGAATTCATGGGTGGCGAGTTTGCCGAGTGAGACGACGCCGGCAGCGGCCAGCATGCGCACGGTGGTGGCATCCTCGGTGGGGATGAAATCCTTGAGCTGGGCCGAATGCGCCGTGGTGGGGATGCCGGCGGTGCAATAAATGTCTTTGTGGGCGATGGGGATGCCATCGAGCGGGCCGCGCAGGCTGCCGGAGGCGGCGCGCGCCTCGGCGGCTTGGGCGGCGGCCAAGGCGGGTTCGGGGGTGATGCGGATGAAGGCGTGGATTTTGTCGTTCAGCGCCTCGGCCCGGGCGAGGGCGGTTTTGGCGAGTTCGACCGGGGAGATTTTGCGGGCGGCGATGAGGCCGGCAGTTTCGGCGATGCTGTGCATCACTTTTCTCCTGCGGCGAAGGTGAGGGCGGGTTCGGCGGCGGGGGGGATGCCGGGGCCACGGATCATCTCCAGCGCGGGGAGGAGCATGGCATAGGCAGCGCGCAAATCATCCTGCTCGATCTTGGGCAGGGTTATGCCGGCGGTGGCGAGGCGGGCGGCGATTTCGGATTCGCTGAGCGGGGGCATCGTCTCTCCAGAATGCGGTGTTTCGGCGACGAGGTTTGCCCAGGCTGGGGCTAAGGTCCAGCCATGCAGGTGGGGTGGATTGCACCGATGGGGGTGGATTTGCCCATCGCCGCGCCAGCATGATCATTGATGTGTCATTGCGCGGGGGAAAGGTGACAGCAAGGTTGCGCAGGCGGGCAACCCCGGTCTAGCCTTCTGGTGAGGCGGGATACATCGCCCATTGGGAGAGATGTCGTGAAGGTGGGCGAAGCGATCGCGGAGATCATGCGCCGCGAGGGCATTGAGGTGCTCACTGGCTATCCGGTCAATCATCTGATCGAAAGCTGCGCGGCGATTGATATCCGCCCGGTGATGGTGCGGCAGGAGCGCATTGGGCTGCATATGGCCGATGCGATCAGCCGGGTGACCTCTGGCCGGCAGATTGGTGCCTTTTGCATGCAGCATGGGCCGGGGGCGGAGAACGCCTATGGCGGCGTGGCGCAATGCTATGGCGAGAGCATTCCGGTGCTGGTGCTGCCGATGGGCTATGCGCGGCGTATTTCGCAGATCAAGCCGAATTTTTCCTCCACCGTGCAGATGGCGGGCATCACCAAGAGCGCTGAGACGGTGTCGCTGGCGGCTGAGGTGCCCAATATCATGCGCCGTGCCTTCTCGCGGCTGCGCAATGGCCGCGGTGGGCCGGTGCTGGTGGAGGTTCCCACCGATATGTTTGCCGAGGAGTTTCCGGGCGAGCTGGTTTATGAGCCGGTGCTGACGGCGCGTTATGCGCCGGCACCCGATGATGTGAAGCGCGCGGCGGAGTTGCTGCGCAGTGCCAAGCGGCCGGTGATTTATGCCGGTACCGGCGTGCATTGGGCGAAGGCCTGGCCGCAGCTCAAGGCGCTGGCGGAATTGCTGGCAGCACCGGTGACGACCTCGCTGGGCGGCAAATCCTCCTTTCCGGAGGATCACCCGTTGGCGTTGGGCTCGGGCGGTTTGGCGATTCCGGCGCCGGTGCGGCATTTTCTGGATCATGCCGATGTGATTTTTGGCATTGGCTGCTCGTTCACCGAGACGAATTTTGGCGTGGCCATGCCGAAGGGCAAGCGGATTATCCATGCCACGCTGGACCCTGACCATCTGAACAAGGATGTGCGGGTGGAGTTGGGCCTGGTGGGTGATGCGGGGCTGACGCTGGATGCGCTGCTGGCCGAATTGCAGGGGCTGGAGGCGCGGGACCATGCGCCGGTGGCGGATGAAATTCGCGCCATTCGGGCACCCTGGCTGGCGAAATGGGCGCCCAAGCGCGATTGTGATGACGCGCCGCTGAACCCCTATCGGGTGCTGCGCGACCTGTGGAACACGGTGGATGTGGATAATACCATCATCACCCATGATGCCGGTTCGCCGCGCGACCAGCTTTCGCCGTTCTGGATTTCGCGCACGCCGCTGTCCTATTTGGGCTGGGGGAAGACGACGCAGCTGGGTTATGGGCTGGGCCTCGCCATGGGGGCGAAGCTGGCGGCACCCGACAAACTCTGCATCAATGTTTGGGGTGATGCGGCGATTGGCTTCACGGGGATGGATTTCGAGACGGCGGTGCGCGAGCGCATCCCCATTCTGTCCATCCTGCTGAACAATTTCTCGATGGCGATTGAGTTGAAGATCATGGCGCTCAGCACCGAGAAATACCGCACCACCGATATCTCGGGCAATTACGCGGCGATGGCGCAGGCCTTTGGCGGCTATGGCGAGCGGGTGGAGCGGCCGGAGGATATTGTGCCGGCCATTTTGCGCGGCATTGCGGCGACGAAGGCGGGGCAGCCGGCGCTTTTGGAATTCATCACCTCCAAAGAGACGCAGGTGTCGCGGCTTTGATGGGAGTTGCACCCGGGCGGGTGCGACGGGCCACCAAAGATGGCCCGTCGCGTTTCAGCCGAGGCTTACGCCGCGACTGGCAGGCCCTTCTTGGTCTGGCGGCGGCGGCGCACCGCGGCCAGGCCCAGCAGGCCAGCGCCGAACAGGGCGATGGAAGCTGGCTCAGGCACGGCCACATTCAGCACCGAGGGGGCGCCATTCTGCCGGCCATAATACAGCGTGGTGGCGCCGGTGCTGCCGATCACCACGGTTTCGGTGATCTGCGAGGTTGGCCCGGAGGTGGTGGTACCGATGCGGCTGGCGCCCTGATAGACGCTGACGCCATCATCATGGGTGATGGTGAGGATGGTGCCAGCCGCGAGGGTGCCCAGGCCAATGGTGTAGAAGGAGCCATAGCCATAGCCCGCGGCGCTGCCGCTGGAGGCGAGAAAGCTGGCCTGGGTGGTGAAGTTGGCATTGGCCGGCCCGGGCAGCGTGCCGGCACCGGCATAGCTGGAAATGGCCGCGGGGTTGGTGAAGAAGGACGAGTTCAGGTCACCCGAGCTGTTATTGTTCTGCGGCGGGCCGACATTGAAGCTGAGATTGCCGGTATAGTTGAAGTTGGCGCTGATGGCGCCGCCGCTATTGAAGCCGGGAGCGCCGAGCGAGGCATCAAAGGTTGCACCACTCTGATTGGCGGTCTGCACGAGGAAGCTGTAGGTGGGCGCTGCCACCGCGCTGCTGGGCAGGGCTGCGATGATCGCGCAGGCCGCGCCGCCCGCCAGCAGGATTTGTCGGAAGGTGTTGGTCATTGGTGTTGCTCCGCATGCGCGGCTGGGGAAATCCGCCGCATCGGGGTTTCAGCAAGTAGCGTGCCAGATTTTTTTAATATTACTTTCAATGGCTTAAAGGGAGTTTCTCAGAAGGGGCGGCGGAAGTGTAAACCACACCGACACCAGTCTGGGCCTTGGCCCGCAGAAAAATTCCACCCCGCCCCACCCCATAACCCGAGGTAGCACGGCGCCCATGGCCACCGTCCAAATTCGCGATGTTCGCAAATCCTATGGCTCCAACGCCGTACTGCATGGCGTCTCTGTCGATATTGAGGATGGCGAATTCGTCGTTCTTGTCGGTCCTTCGGGCTGCGGTAAATCCACCTTGCTGCGCATGCTGGCGGGGCTGGAGAATATCACCGGCGGCGAGATCGCTATTGGCGAGCGCGTGGTCAATAACGTGCCGCCCAAGGACCGGGACATCGCCATGGTGTTCCAGAATTATGCGCTCTATCCGCATATGACGGTCTTCGACAACATGGCCTTCTCGATGAAGCTGGCCAAGGCGCCGCGGGCGGTGATGGAGGCCGAGGTGGGCCGGGCTGCGAAGATATTGGGGTTGGAGAGTTTTCTCGACCGCTATCCGCGCCAGCTTTCGGGCGGGCAGCGGCAGCGTGTGGCGATGGGGCGCGCCATTGTGCGCAACCCGCAGGTGTTCTTGTTTGATGAGCCGCTGTCGAACCTCGATGCCAAGCTGCGGGTGCAGATGCGCTCCGAGATCAAGGAATTGCACCAGCGGCTGAAGGTGACCACGGTCTATGTCACCCATGACCAGATTGAGGCCATGACCATGGCCGATAAAATTGTGGTGATGGAGCTGGGCTATATCCGCCAGGCTGGGCCGCCGCTGGAGCTGTATGACCGGCCGGCCAATCTCTTTGTGGCGGGGTTCATTGGCAGCCCGGCGATGAATTTGCTCGATGGGCGGATTGAGCATGGCGCGTTCATCACCCCCGATGGGGTGAGCTGGCCCCTGCCCGCGCAGAATGCGCCGGAAGGACCTGCGATATATGGTATCAGGCCCGAGCATTTCCGCCTGGCGGGCGATGGCATGCAGGCGCGGGTGGTGATCGTGGAACCGATGGGCAGCGAGACCCAGGTGACGATGAAAATCGGCGAGACGACGGTGAATGGCGTGTTTCGTGAGCGCATCACCGCCCGGCCCGGCGATATACTTCCTGTAGCGCCGCAGGCGGCGATGGCGCATCTTTTCAACAAGGCAACCACAGAGCGGCTCTAGCCGCCGGATCAGGAGAGAGAAACATGACCTTCAGCATTACCCGCCGCCTCGTCGGCAGCCTGGGCGCTGGCATGATCGCCGGCGAAGCCATGGCGCAGAGCAATATCGCGACGGCCAATGTCGCCCCCCCGCGCCTGCCGCTGGAAAACGGCGCGACCTTGCGCGTGCTGCGCCCGGTGCGCTTCGTGCAGCCCGATGAGGATGTGTTCCGCGCCAATGCCGCGCGCTTCACCGCCGCCACCGGCGTGCAGGTGCGGGTGGATTTCGTCGGCTGGGAGGATATCAGCCAGCAGACCGGCGTGACCGCCAATACTGGCGCGGGCCCTGATGTGATCATCGGCTTCAATGAGGCGCCGCATGTGTATCAGGACAAGCTGGTCGATATTTCTGATATCGCCGAATATCTTGGCGCCAAATATGGCGGCTGGAAGAAGTTGGCCGAGAAATACGGCAAGCGGCACAATTCCAACAATTGGATCGGCCTGCCCTTCGGTGCCTCCGGCGGGCCGCTGGTCTGGCGCAAATCGGCGGTGAATGAGGCGGGGTTTGCGCGCCCGCCGGAAGATCATGCCGGGCTGCTGCGGCTGGCGCAGACGATGAAGCGCAACAACAAGCCCACGGGCTTTGCGCTGGGCAATGCGGTGGGCGATGGCAATGGCTTTGCCAATTGGGTGATCTGGTCCTTTGGTGGCTTCCTGGTGAACCCCGATGGCACGCCGGGGATCAATTCGCGCGAGACGGTGGCGGCGCTGAACTGGCTGAAGGAATATTACGCGACCTTCATCCCCGGCACGCTGGCCTGGGGCGATATCAGCAATAACCGCGCCTATGCCTCGAATGAATTGTTCCTGACGGCGAATGGCGTTTCGCTGTATTTCTCGCTGAAGAATGACCCGGCGACGGCGGCGATTGCCGCCGATACCGAACATTCCCTGCTGCCCAAAGGCCTGGCCAGCACCTCGCCGATGGCGGGGCTGACCCTCAATGCCATGGTGTTCAAGCATAGCCGCTACCCCAATGCGGCCAAGGCCTTCCTGACCTTCATGATGGAGGCGCCGCAATATGACCCATGGCTGCAGGCCAATCTGGGGTATTGGGCGCAGCCGCTGAACGCCTTTAATGCTTCGGCCACTTGGAGCGGCGACCCGAAGGTCGCGCTCTTCAAGGACACGATGGATACGGAGTTCTGGCTTGGCTATAAGGGGCCGATCAGCGAGGGGTCGGCTGCGGCCAATGCGGATTACGTGATGGTGCAGATGTGCGCCTCCGTGGCCTCCGGCCAGGCGACGCCTGAGGCGGCGGCGCGTGAGGCGGAACGCCGCGCGGCGCGCTTCTTCCGCCGGCGCTGATGGTGGTGATGCGCAATACCCTTATAGGCTGCGGTGTGGCGGGGCGGCTGATGCCGGCCCCGCTGGCCGCCATTGGCGATCGGAATTAGGCCATGTCAGTCACCACCGCGACGGAATTGCATTGGTCGAAGAACCGACGTGAGCCCTCTTGGCTTGTCAAATTTTTTGACAATAAGGCCGTGCTGGTGGTGGCCTGCCTGCTGCCGGCGCTGGGGCTGCTGGGGGTGTTTCTCACCTATCCGCTGGGGCTTGGGATCTATCTGGCCTTTACCGATTCGACGATCGGCCGGAAGGGCATTTGGGTGGGGTTGGAGAATTTTGAGTATCTCTTCACCGACCCGATATTCTGGAATGCGGTGTTTTTCTCGGTGTTTTATACTGGGATTGCCACTATCGGAAAATTTGGTCTGGGGCTTTGGCTGGCCTTGCTGATGAACCAGCACATGCCGTTCAAGTCGCTGATCAGGGCGATTATCTTATTGCCTTGGATTGTGCCGACGGTGCTTTCGGCCATTGCGTTTTGGTGGATTTATGACCCGCAATTTTCCATTATCAGCTACATCTTTGTTGATGTGCTGGGGTGGCGGACGACGAATATTAACTTCATCGGCAGCGAATGGCCGGCACGGTTTTCACTGATCGTGGCCAATGTCTGGCGCGGGATTCCCTTTGTGGCGATCTCGCTGCTGGCGGGGCTGCAGACCATTTCGCCCTCGCTCTATGAGGCGGCGCTGCTGGATGGGGCTTCGGCCTGGCAGCGGTTTCGGTTTATCACCTTCCCAATGCTGCTGCCGATTTTGGCCATTGTGATGACCTTCTCGATCATCTTCACCTTCACCGATTTTCAGCTGGTCTATGCGATCACCCGAGGAGGGCCTGTGAACTCAACCCATCTGCTGGCCACACTCGCCTTCCAGCGCGGCATTCCGGGCGGGCAACTGGGTGAGGGGGCGGCGATTGCGGTCTCCATGATCCCCTTCCTGGTCTTTGCCACGCTGTTTTCTTACTTCGCGCTGGCACGGCGCAAATGGCAACAGGGCGAGGGGAACGACTGAGATGAGCAATGCTTCAACCGCAGCGCCTGAGACCATGCAATGGGATAGCCGCGCGCGCCGCGCGGTGATGCTCTGGATCCCGTTGGGCTGTTTTCTGCTGATCCTGCTGTTTCCGTTTTATTGGATGGCGATCACCGCCTTCAAGCCGGATGCGGAGCTGTATGATTTTGCGGCGCATAATCCGTTCTGGATCACTTCGCCGACCTTGCAGCATATTCGGAAATTGCTGTTTGAGACGTCCTATCCGCGTTGGCTCTGGACGACGATGGGGGTGGCGGTGGGGGCGACCTTCCTCTCGCTGCTGGCCTCGACATTGGCGGCTTATGCCATTCAGCGGCTGCGGTTTAAGGGCAGCCAATATGTGGGATTGGCGATTTATCTGGCCTATCTGGTGCCGCCCTCCATCCTGTTCATTCCGCTGGCGACGATGGTGGTGCAGCTGGGGCTGTTCGATAGCCCCATGGCGCTGATCCTGGTCTATCCGACGTTTCTGGTGCCGTTCTGCACCTGGCTGCTGATTGGGTATTTCAAATCCATTCCCTATGAGCTGGAGGAATGTGCGCTGATTGATGGCGCGACGCGGCTGCAGATTTTGCGGCAGATCACCCTGCCGCTGGCGGTGCCGGGGTTGATTTCGGCGGGGATTTTCTCGTTCACGCTGAGCTGGAATGAGTTTATTTATGCGCTGGCGTTTATTCAGTCGAGCGAGAATAAGACAGTGCCTGTGGCCATTCTGACTGAATTGGTGACGGGCGATGTTTATCAATGGGGGGCGCTGATGGCGGGTTCGCTGTTGGGATCGCTGCCTGTGGCGATTTTTTACTCGTTCTTTGTGGATTATTACGTGAGCAGCCTGACGGGGGCGGTGAAGGAATAATCTGTGCGCCGGTTCTAACCCGGTGCGGTTTGGCGCTATCGGCAAGCTCTACCGGGCTGCGCTTCAAGGAAAAAGATCGAGGGGCTTTGCCCCTCGAGCACCCCAGGAGGAAACTCAGTTTCCTCCACCTTCGTTTAATTATTAGTTTCAAAAATTAATCAAAGGTCCAGGAAAATGATTTTCCTGGTGGGAGAGCGCGAGAGGGCAAAGCCCTTTCGCTCCTCTCCTCCGCAATTAGCTTTTTCAGCAGCATACTAAAGCTTACGCCCCATCGCCGCCAAATAGCTGCGGTTGCGGGTTGGCGTGATCAGCACCTCGTTGATGCAGACATGCGCCGGCTGGCTGGCGATGTAGCGCACCAGATTGGCGCAATCTTGCGGCTGCACCATTTCCGCCCGTTGTGCTTCGGAGAGTTTGTTCGGGCGCTTGTCGAGGATGGGGGTATTCACTTCGCCCGGGCACATCACGGTGGAGCGGATGCCATTGCCGCATTCTTCCATGTTCAGGCTGTGGCTCATCGCCACCACGCCATGCTTCACTGCGGTGTAGCTGGATCCGCTAAGGGGGGTGACGAAGCGCCCGGCCATGGAGGCCGTGTGCAGCAGCAAGCCGTCGCCCTGGGCGCGCATCATTGGCAGCACGGCCATGGAGCAATAGAAGGCCGAGGCGAGATTGCCATCGATCACCTGCTGCACGCCCTCGGGCGTGAGATCCGTCCAGGAGCGGGCGGTGATGTTCAGCCCCGCATTGTTCACCAGCAGGTCGATGCGGCCGAGTTTGCTCTCGATGAAATCGGCCACCTTCTTAACCGCGGCGGGCTTGCCTAGATCGGCGGTCTTGACATGCGCGGTGCCGCCGGCGGCTTTGATGCGCGCGGCCACGGCCTCGAGCGGTTCCTTCCGCCGGCCGGTCAGCACCACCACATAGCCATCCTGTGCCAAGCCCTCGGCGCAGGCCTCGCCGATGCCACTGCCCGCGCCCGTCACCCATGCCACTTTATTCATTGTAGAATCCCTCCCGCGCGCGGGCTGGAATGCCCGCGTCATCGGGGGTGAGTGTCACGCCAAGTGCCAGATAGGACAAGGTCGCCCGCCGTGCGAATGCAGCGTTTTACCAGCGCGCCAGTGCCGAGCCCCAGGTGAGCCCGCCGCCAATGGCTTCCATCAGCACGACATCGCCGCGCTGGAATTTTCCGGCAGCCTCCGCATCGGCCAAAGCGAGGGGGATGGAGGCGGCGGAGGTATTGGCGTGGCGGTCCACCGTCACCACCACCCGCTCAGGCGCCAGGCCGAGCTTTTTGCCCATGGCCTCGATGATGCGGATATTGGCCTGGTGGGGCACAAGCCAAGCGATGTCGTGGCGGGCGAGGCCATTGGCCTCCAGCGCCTCATCGACCACGGAAGCGAGCTTGGTGACGGCGTGCTTGAACACCTCGCGCCCGGCCATGCGCAGCAGGCCGGTGCCGCCGGTGCTGCCGGGGCCGCCCTCGACATGGAGGATATCGGCAAGCCTTCCATCAGCGTGCAGGTGGGTGGAGAGGATGCCGTGCTCGGCATCGGCCTCGGCGCGCAGCACCACAGCCCCCGCGCCATCGCCGAAGAGCACGCAGGAGGCGCGGTCGGTCCAGTCGAGGATGCGCGAATAGGCCTCGGCGCCAATCACCAGGGCGCAGCGGGCGGAACCGCTGCGGATCATGCTATCGGCCACGCTCAGCGCATAGACGAAGCCGGTGCAGGCGGCGAGGATATCGAAGGCGAAACCCTGGGTGATGCCCAGCTGCGCCT
Organism: Rhodovarius sp.; assembly: GCF_040399605.1. NCBI lineage: Bacteria > Pseudomonadati > Pseudomonadota > Alphaproteobacteria > Acetobacterales > Roseomonadaceae > Rhodovarius > Rhodovarius sp. The sequence goes on from NZ_JBBARU010000065.1 coordinate 11,667, forward strand.
GGATGCGTACGGCTGTGGCGGGGAAGCTGCTATCGGGGGTGGCGGTGGCCACGATCACCGCATCGACATCGGCGGGGAGTATGCCGGCGCGGGCCATGGCCTCGCGGGCGGCGGCGGCGCCCATGGCGCTGGTGGTCTCGCCCGGGGCTGCGATATGGCGCTGGCGGATGCCGCTGCGCTCGACGATCCATTCATCCGAGGTATCGAGATTATAGCGCTGCGCGAGCGCCTCATTGGTGACGAGGTCGGATGGCAGATAGCCGCCAGCGGCCAGGATGCGACTGCGGATCACGGCGTGCTGCCTGTCAATTCGGCCGTGTGGAGGCGGGCCACGCCCTCACGAATCTGGTGGGTGAAGCCGTGTGTTACCATATCCATCGCCACATCCACGGCATGGGCAAAGCCCATGGCATCGGTTCCGCCATGTGATTTCACCACCACACCATTCAACCCGAGTAGGATGGCGCCATTATAGCGCCGCGGGTCCATCCATTCGCGCAGCCGGTCCAGCGCCGGGCGGGCGAGGAGATAGCCGAGTCTGGCGGGGATGGAACTGGTGAAGACCTGCTTGAGCAGGCCGCGCATCAGCTTGAGCGCGCCCTCGCCGGTCTTGAGTGCGACATTGCCGGTGAAGCCATCGGTCACCACGACATCGACGGTGCCGGCGGTAATGTCATGGCCCTCGACGAAGCCATAGAAATTGATCCCGGCATCGGCGCGGAGGATTTCCGCCGCCTGACGCACCCTATCATCGCCCTTCAACTCCTCGGAGCCGACATTGAGCAGGCCGATGCTGGGATTGGGCAGGCCGAGCACGGCGCGGGCGAAGGCATCGCCCATGATGGCGAATTCGACGAGGTTGCGGCTGTCGCAGGCGACATTGGCGCCCAGATCGAGCATGACGACATCGCCACGCGCGGAGGGCATGATGGCACCCAGGGCCGGGCGGTCGATCTCCGGCAGGGTCTTGACCAGGATTTTGGCCAGCGCCATGAGCGCGCCGGTATTGCCGGCCGAGACGAGGCCCGCGACCTCGCCCGCCGCCACCGCATCAATGGCGAGGCGCATAGACGCATCGCGCATGCGCAAGGCCATGGTGGGCTTCATATCGCCAGGGATGAAGCTATCCGCATGACGAATGAGGCAGGATTTCTTCGCCCGCGGATAGGCATCGAGCATGGGAAGGATCCGGGCCTGGTCACCCACGAGCAGGAATTTGGCTCCCGGATGGCGCTCGGCCGAGAGATCAACACCTGCCAGCACCGCCTCGGGCGCATTGTCGCCGCCCATCGCATCGATTGCGAGTGAGGCAATCTGCGGCTTAGAGTTCGCCCGTTTGCTGGGCGGCCCGTTATCGGACAATCCGCTCTCTCCTCACACCACACCGGCGGCCATGGCCACCAGGGCCCGGCGCGCTTCCGCTCAGGCCCGGATGACGCCCTTCAGCGCATCGCCGGCGGGAGCCACTTCACGGCCGTCATAATGGCCGCAATGCGAGCAGACATGGTGCGGGCGCGCAAGCTCACCGCAATTGGAGCACTCGACATAGGCTTCCTTGCCCAGCGCGTGATGGCTGCGGCGCATGCCACGGCGTGATGGCGAGGTCTTCTTCTTCGGAACGGCCATGGTGCCGGGCCTTTCAATAGGTCAGCGAGCTGAATTGCAATGAGGGGGCGGCGATAGCAGAGGGGGGGCTGGGTGTCCAGCAGGTGCTGGCGATGATGTGACGTTCAGGTGACGCAGGGCTAGCGGGATTGCCCCGAGGGTGGGCGGCGCGCGAGGGCGGCAAAGGGGCCGCGCGGGCCGTCATCGGCGCCATGCTCGGGCAATTGCGCGCCCTCCAGCCGGGGATAGGGGTCGAGGGCGAGGGCGAGGAGTTGGGCCATCACCTCACCCAGCTCGGCGATGCCATTGTCGCATTCGACCTCGTCTTCGGAGTCGGGGTCCTCGGAGGGGGTTTGGCCCTCGGGGAGGATTCGCAGGGCGACATCCTCGCGCAGGCTCTGGGGAACCGGGTCGAGGCTGACCACGCAGGCCTGTACGAGGCTGGCCTCGATATGGCCATTGACGCGAATGCCGCCGGCGGTTTCGCCGCGCAGGCGCAGCTCGGCGGAAAACCGATGCAGCGCGAGCAGGCCCAGACGGGCGGCGAGGGCGGCGCATTCGGTGGCATTGGCCTCAAGGCGCAATTGCTGGCCGGCCCCGGGCAAATGGGAGACGCGCACGGGGCGGGAGAATTCGAGTTCGCTCATAGGGCGGGAAAGACCAGGCGGCCGGCGCGAAGCCCTGCCATGGGCTGGGCTGCGAGCGCGCCATCAAGGGCGATGGCGCGGGCGGCGAGGCGGGGGGCGGCGGTGGCATCCTCGGGTGCCACGCCGGCCCAGAGGTTGCGGATCAGCGCCTCGGCCAGGGCTTCTGGGTCGGTGGCATCGAGTGCGGCCTCATAGGCCTGGGCACGGCCATGAAAGGCCTCCCACATGCTCTTGACGCGTTTGCTGATGCTCATATCGCCCACGCCCATCTCGCGCAGATTGACATCCATGTCGTTGAACATGGCATCGAAGACCGCCTGGGCGAGGGTTTGCCCCTCGGGGGCGGGATCATGCCGCAGGCGGCGGATCAGCAGGGCGACATGCAGGCCCACCAGGTCAAAGCGGCCTTGCAGCGTGTCGGCCACGGCGTAGTCCAGATAATAGGCGGGTGCGCGGGCTGCGGCGACGGCGGCGCCATAGAGCTCGTAGCCCTCGCGTTCGAAGGGTTTGCGGCGGAAAAGGCGGGCGAGCACCATGGTTTCAGTCTGGCCTTTGGAATGGGTGTGGCGCCACGCAGTTGACCGCAACCGGGCAAGGTGGCACCTCGCCTCACATGGAACCGACGCCTCTCAAGGTCAATGCGACACCACCTTTGGCGCGAGCACTGGCCGTGCTGGCCTGCCTGGGCGTGGCGGGGTGCCAGTATCTGCCGCCGCTGCCCGAGCGCCCGCGCGAGGTGTTTTCCTCGCCCATTATTGCCCGGGGGCATCTGGTCTCTGCGGAGCAATTGCAGCAGATCACCCCAGGTGTGACCGCGCGCGCCGATGTGCAGGCACTGCTGGGCAGCCCGAGCCATACCGCCACCTTCTCGGATGACACCTGGTATTACATCAGCAGCTCGACTCAGCTGCGGCCGGGGCGGGCGCTGTCGGTGAGCAATCAGCGGGTGGTGGTGGTGGCCTTCAACCCCAATGGCACGGTGCGAGAGCTGCGCGAATTGGGCCAGGCGGATGGCCGCAACCTCAGCTTCGCCAGCCGCGAGACGCCAGTGCCGGGCAATGATCGCACCCTGTTGCAGGGGTTGTTCGGCAATATCGGCCGCTTCAACCCCACGGGTAGCAGCACCGGCCAGCCGGCGGCGCCGGGTGTGGCCAATTCCTCCAGTCGCTGAATCGGCGGGAGTTGGGCGGCGCTGCGAGTGGGCGCAGGGGGCATGACGCCGCTGATATTTGACCGCGGGCTGCTGCGGCGAAGGCGTGAGAGGGCGGCGGCGCGGGTGGCGGATGTGGCGCCGGTGCTGGAAGCGGCGGCGGATCTGTTGCTCGACCGGCTGGATGACACGACGCGGCGCTTCACCCAGGCCTTGGAGATTGGCGGGCGGGGGGTGGTGGCGCCGATGCTGCGCGCGCGCGGGATTGCCGATGTGGTGAGCCTTGATCTCTCGCCCGCGATGGCGGCGCGGGGGGGCGGGGTGGCGGTGGCGGGCGATGAGGAAATGCTGCCCTTTGCCGAGGGGGCGTTTGACCTGGTGGTCGCCTCGCTCTCGCTGCATAAGGTGAATGATCTGCCGGGGGCGCTCATTCAAATTCGTCGGGCGCTGCGGCCCGATGGGCTATTCCTGGCCAGCCTGCCGGGCCTGGGCAGCCTGCAGGCGCTGCGTGAGGCGCTGGTGGTGGCGGAGGTGGCGGTGAGTGGCGGGGCCTCGCCGCGGGTCTCACCCTTTGCGGAATTGCGCGATATGGCGGCGCTGTTGCAGCGCGCGGGCTTTGCCCTGCCGGTGGCGGACCAGCAAAAGCTGGAGCTGGCTTATCGCTCGGCGCTGGGGTTGGTGGCCGATCTGCGCGCGGCGGGGGAGCAGAATACGGTGCTGGCGCGCGATGGGCGTATTCCGCCGCGCGGGCTGTTTGCCCAGGCTTTTGCGGCGCTGGAGGCCTCGCTACCGATGGCGATGCCGCTGCCGCTGCTGATGCTGACCGGCTGGGCGCCGCATGACAGCCAAAGCCGCCCTGCCCGGCCCGGCAGCGCCAATGCCCGGCTGGCCGATGCGCTGGGGGCGGAGGAACACAGCGCGGGTGAGGCGGCGGGGCCTGGGCGGGAGGGGCGTGGGTGATACGCTCTCAGAAGCGAAAACCGAGGCTGGCCAGCGCCCTCGCCCCGCAAATATCCTGGCCCCGGCCGGCGATGGGCACGCAATGATCATGCGCGATGGAGGTCTGGACGTAGCTGAGCGTGGCCGTGAGGGTGCCCATGGCCTCGATGGTGAAGTCGCGGGTGAGGTTCACGCCCCACCAGCTGTCATTGCCGGCGCCGAAATTGGCCGGGCGTTGCAGCATTTGATGCGCCAGCCGGCCGCCCAGGGTGAGGCCCCAGAACCCGGTTTGCCAATCCAGGCCGCCCTCGACATAAAAACCCGTGCCTCAACTGGCGAAGCAATTTGGTGACGCGCCCAGCGTGGCCAAGATGGTGAGAGGCCCGAGGCTGCGGCTGGCGCGCAAAATGGTCTCATCATAATCCAGCCGCGGCTGGCCGCCACGCCTAGTGAGGCCGGCATAATGGTACCAGATGCCCTGGAGATCGATATTGAAGCCGCCAAGGGGGAAGCGAATGCCGCCGAAGAGATCGATCTCGGTGGTGACGTCATAGCCCAGATATTGGGCGTTGGAGACGAAGCTGCCGACATAAACCCCGCTGCCGGGATGGGCGAGTTCGGCATTGGCTTAGACGGCTGGGCGGGAGCGGGTTTGGCTGATGCCGCGGAAGATATAGTCGCTGGTGAGGGTGGCGGGCGGGTTGAGGGTCAGGCCGCTCTCGCCCAGGCGGGGTTGCGCCATGGCGGGGCTGGTGGCGAGAAGGAGGCCCAGCAGGGCCGCAGGGCATTTCATGAAGGGGGTTTAGCCGAAGCCGGCTGGCAAAGCCATGAAATGACGGGGGTTGAGCGGTCTGCTGAAAAAGGACAGCGCGGGGAAAAGATCGAGGGGTTTTGCCCCCGCCTTCGATACATCATTGATTTTAAATAATACCAAAGCTCCAGGAAAATCATTTTCCTGGTGGGAGAGCGCGAAAGGGCAAAGCTCTTTCGCTCTTTTCCTCACATTCGGCCTTATCCCGACGCCGGCAAGCGTATCACGAATTCGGCCGGCTCGCGGCGCGGGATGGCTCCTGGCCGCTTGCACCGCGGCGCCCGCCACTTGATATTGGCGCGATGGAGCAGCCAGCCGGCGAGAGCCGCACAATACCGTTACACCAGCCCGAGGATTTCGCGGGCATGCGCCGCGCCGGGCAATTGGCCGCGGCCTGCCTTGATATGATCGGCCCGCATGTCCTGCCCGGCGTCACCACCGGGCAATTGGACCAGCTTTGCCATGATTTCGCCCTGGCGCATGGCGCGACACCGGCGACGCTGGGCTATCGCGGCTATCCCAAATCCTCCTGCACCTCGATCAATCACGTTGTCTGCCATGGCATTCCGGGGGACCGGGCGCTGATCGATGGCGATATCATCAATATCGATGTGACCGTCATTCTCGATGGTTGGCATGGCGATACCAGCCGGATGTATATTGCGGGCCAGGCCAGCACCAAGGCGAAGCTGCTGATCGATGTGACCTATGAGGCGATGATGCGCGGCATAGCGGCGGTGCGGCCGGGGGCCACGCTGGGCGATGTGGGCCATGCCATTCAGAGCCATGCCGAGAAGCATCGGTTTTCCATCGTGCGGGATTTTTGTGGCCATGGCATTGGCCGGGTGTTTCATGCGCCGCCCAATGTGCTGCATTTTGGCCGCCCGGGTGATGGGCCGGTGCTCAAGCCTGGCATGTTCTTCACCATCGAGCCCATGGTGAATGCCGGCCGGCCGGAGGTGAAAATTCTCGATGATGGCTGGACGGCGGTGACGCGTGACCGCTCACTCTCCGCCCAGTTCGAGCATATGGTGGCGGTGACCGAGACGGGCTGCGAGATTTTCACCCTCTCGCCCGGCGGGTATCACAAGCCGCCCTATGGGTTCCGCCCGGGGGGGTAGTGCTTTAGCCTTCCTGCATCCTGGGGGGATGGTGATGCGGCTTGGCCGTGAGATGCGATGGATGCTCCTGGCGCTGGGGGCGATGTTCATGCAGCAGAGCTTCGCCTCGCTCGGCCGCAGCCTGCCCACGGTGATTGCGCCGGCCATTATCGATGATCTGGCGCTCGACCCGGCATGGGTGGGGGTTTATGTCTCCATTGCCGCCTTTGCCTCGCTGGTGTTCCAACTGGGCTGCGGCAGTTTCATCATCCGCTATGGCGCTTTGCGGATGAGCCAGGTGGCGCTGGTGTTTTTGGCCGCTGGGCTGGCCTTTGCCTCTTCGGGGCTTTTGCTGATGTTCGCGCTCTCGGCGTTGATAGGCGGCGGGGGGGCTGCGATGTCCACCCCCGCCTCATCGCATTTGCTGGGGCGCTATACGCCGCCGCGGATCATGCCGCTGGTCTTCTCCATCAAGCAGACGGCGGTGCCGGCGGGGTTGCTGCTCGCAGGGCTTTTGGGGCCGGCCATCACCGATGGGATGAGTTGGCGCGCGGCGCTGGATGTTGCGGCCATCGCCTGCCTGGTGTTTGCGGTGATGCTGCAGCCACTCTCGCGCGAGTTTGACAGCGACCGCGACCCTGGCCGGTCATTCCAGATGAGTGACTTCGCCACCACGCTGCGGGCGGTGATGACGGCGCCGGAATTGCGGCGGCTTTCCCTGGCCTGTTTTGCCTTCAATGGGCTGCAGACGGTGTTCACCTCCTATTTTATCATTCTGCTGACCGAGGCGGGGTATGGGCTGAGCCTGGCGGGGCTGGTGTTTTCCATTGCCATGATGGTGGCGGTGCCGGGGCGTATTCTCTGGGGCTGGATGGGCAGCAGCTTTGTCGCACCCCGGGCGATGATGGGGGCGCTGGCCTTGGGGATGGCGGTGAGCAGCTTCGCACTGGCCTTTTTTGGCGCAGCCTGGCCGGTGGTGGCGGTGGGGCTGGTGGCGAGTGCGCTGAGCGCGACCGCAATGTCCTGGCATGGCGTGCTGCTGGCGGAAGCCGCGCGGCTGGCGCCGCATATGCGCGGGGCGGCGACAGGGGGGGTGCTGTCCTTCGGCCAGGTGGGGGCACTGCTTTTGCCCTTGGTCTTTGCCGGTATTCTTTGGGCGAGTGGGAGTTATGGGCTGGGCTTTGCGGTCTGTGGGTTGCCGGCCTTGGTTGTCGGCATTGTGTTGCTGCGGCCTTCTCACGCCGATTTGGCTGCTGAGAAGCACTGAGGGCGGAGCAAGGAGCGAAAGGGCTTTGGCCCCTCCCGCTCTCCCAACATGGTCGACATATATGCCGACGATTTTCCTCGACCTCTGATATTTTTTTCGAGCCTGTCCCGTGCGGATGGGCTCACTATATGGGAATTAGTGTTTTGTTTTTATAATATTTTTATCGTCTCAAACAGTTCTACCTAAACCAATTGCAACCCAAAACCGATAATACATCGAAGGTGGAGGAAACTGGTCGACATGTATGTCGACCCTCCTGGGGTGCTCGAGGGGCAAAGCCCCTCGATCTTATCTCCCCTCGCCGTTCGTTCTTCCGCAGCGGAGGCG
>NZ_JBBARU010000066.1:0-19370 GCF_040399605.1 Rhodovarius sp.
GCCTAGCAATGTTGCGATGGTGTCCATAGCTACAACCGTTTGGTGGGTGGTGATGGGGAGAGATTAAAGCATATCCCGCCCGCCTTGGCTCACTGGAAAGGCTTTTATTTCTAGTTTGTCGAGAATCATCCGCTTCAACGATTCCGTTGGAAAGGATGATGCTCTGGGCGCGGCCGTAGCAGATCACCCCGGCGCGCTGCGCGCGGGGTCCCACACCGGGTCTGGCTGGGTCCAGAGCACGGGATTGTCCATGGCGGTGGCGATGGCGGTGGTGACGGCGGCCAGGATGGCCTCGCCCTTCTCGGCGGTGGCAGCCCTGGCATCGCCGCGCACGCCGGTGGGGGCGGCGCGCTCCCAGAAGGAAAAGAAGCGCGAATAGCCGGCCGGGGCCGGCGGCGTATTGCCTGGCGCGGGGATGCGATCGGTGCGCACCTGGGCCGGTTCCATGGCGAGCCAGAGCGAGGTCTCGCCCTCGCAGGCATGCATGATATTGGCCTGGGTGGTGAGGATTTTGCCGATTTCGGCCGGTGCGGCATTCGGCCAGGTTACCGCCACCACGGCCATGGCGAATTCATGCGCGCATTCGCGCACCGAGACCGCGAGCGGCTCGATATTGCCGCCATGGCCATTGACGATCAGCAGTTTTTTGAAGCCTTGGGCCTTGAGGCTGCGCACCACGCTGCGGACCATGCCATGGAAGGTGGCGAAATCGCTGCTGATGGTGCCGCCATAGGGCAGGTGATGCTCGGAGAGGCCGAGCCAGATCGGCGGCAGCACGATGGCGCGGGTCGTGGCCAGTTGGGCCGCCCGCAGTGCAATATTGTGGGCGGCGTGGCTGTCGGTCCAGACCGGTAGATGGGCGCCATGCTGCTCGAGGCTGCCGATGGGCAGCACCGGCAATGTGTCGGGCCCCGCCATGGCGCGGAGTTCGGGGGCGGTCAGGGTTTCCCAGCGCATTGTGTCACTTCCCTTGGAATATGCCGGCATGAAGTCCGTGAACGGATGTCTCGCACGCCGCCGGGGCGACGCCCAGCGGGCAGTGCCACCGCAAAGAGGCTTGGCGTGCGATTCCCTGTGCTGTTAGCCTGCCTGCCTTGGCAATAAGGAGCGGGGCATGTGGCGTTTTGTGGCATTCATCGCGGTTGTTCTGGCCTTGGGGGCGGCTCCGGCAACTGCGCAGAACAGGTTTTTCGTGGTCAATCATTCAGGCCAGCAGATCGATGAGATTTACGTCTCCTCCTCCCGCCTGCAGGAATGGGGGCCGGATATCCTTGGGGCGAGTGTGCTGCCGGCGGGCAACCAGCTCTGGGTCACGCCCAGCTTTACCGATTGCGTGCTGGATGTGCGGGTGGTGTATCAGGGCGGTCGGACGGATGACCGCATGGCGGTGAATGCCTGCTCGATCAGCCGTTTGAGCTTTGGCAGTGGCGGCGGCGGTGTGGCGCAGGCCCCGGGCGCGGGGGCGGGAGCGGTGATCGGCGGCGGGCCAAGCCGGGCCCCGGCGGTGCTGGGCAACCCCTCCTTTGTCTTCATCAATGGCAGCGGCGTGGTCATCCGCGAGATTTATGCCTCGATGGATGCCCGGGGAGGTTGGGGCGTGGACAGGCTGGGCGCGAATACCCTGGGCCCGGGCGGGCAGATCGATATCCTTCTGCCGCCTGGGATGGGATGCCACACCGATCTTCGGGTGGTGTTCATGAATGGCGCTGCCAGTGTGCGGCGTGGTCTGGAGACCTGTACCATCAACGCGCTGAATTGGCGCTAGCGCCTCACCGCAGCGCCGCTGCCATCCCCGCCGCATAGACATCGCCGCTATTGGCCTCCTGCGGCAGGGCGCGCAGCCACGCGGCCATCGCCGCCGCATCCACCGGCCGGGGCAGGGCAAAATCCATGCTCTCGCCCAGGCAGGCATTGAAATGCTGCAAACCCAAGGCTGCGCAGCGATGCAGCGCGGCCTGCGCCACCTCGCGCTGGATGGTAGTGAATTCAAAGCTGAGCGCCGCCGGTGGACGTGACAGCCCCTCCAGCACTGCAGCCTCAAAGCCTTCCACATCGATTTTGATGAAATCGGGCATGCCATATTCGGCCACCAGCAGGTCCAGCGTGGTCAGAGGCAGGGTGATTGCGCCATCCCATGCCTGGCCCTCCCAGCCCGGCTGGCCGGCGGCAGCGGCGATGAAATCGGTGCTTGCCGTGGCCACGGTGGGGTTGGCCCGGTTCAGCCGCAGCACAGCCTCGCCAGGGGCAGCACCCAGCAGGCTGGGCACGAAGACCACATCAGCCCCGCGCAGCACCAGCCGCAACGCGCGCAGCAGGGCGGGTTGTGGCTCCACCGCCACCACCCTCGCACCGAGGCGGCAGAAACTCGCAGCCCTATCCCCCACATGCGCGCCGATATCAAAGGCCAACCCGCCGGGGCGGATGAAGCGGGCATAGAAGCCATCCAGCACCGGCCGCCGCGCGGCGGGGTGGTAAATCCGCAAGGACCTTCCCACCGCCCGCGCCTGGGGCTGGTTCACGGGCAGAATACCAAGGCCGCGCCGCCGGCCAGGGCAGGGGGCACCATCAGGCCATCGCGCGTGGGCACAAGGGGCAAGCCCATGGCGCGGATCGCGGCATTGCCATCATCGGTGCGCAGCATCATGCCGGCCATGAAGGGCAGGGTGGGGGCTTCTACCCCCGGCAGCACAGTGCCCAGGGCTTCGGGTTCCAGGATGCGCACCATGGTTTCCATCGCCGGCGCCTCGGGACCTGCCAGCCCGGCCATCCCTGGCAGGCGGATTTGAGAGCCGCCCGCCGGGTCCGGCTGAAAGGGCAGGCCCATCAGGCGGGAGAAGCGTGCCGCCGTCTCGGCCGGGGCGGCGCTGGCCATCACCAGCGCCACCAGCGCATCGGCGTGGTTGGCATGGTTCATCCAGCGCTTGTCCCAGATGAGTTCCGGCGTGAGGTGGCGGATGAGCTGCACCCGCCCCTCCGGCGCATCGGGAAAGGGCAGGCGGGCGAATTTGGCGCGCGGCCCATCAGGGCCATCCACCGGGCGTTCCAGCCATGCCACGCCCGGAATGGCAATGCCGGCGGCCTGCATGCGGGCGAGATTGGCCATCTCATCCTGCACGCCCAGCGCCAGGATATGCAGCCCTTCATAGCGGTCCATGAAGCGGCCGAGCTGGTTGTCGAATAGGGTAGGGTCGAGGATTGCCAGCAACTCGACATAGCCATGGCGCAGAAAGGCGCAGCGATTGCCGGTGCCAAAGGGCTCCACCACCCCATCAGGGCTGCGCTTGCCTGATTGCTGGGCGATGGGGGAGAGCGAGAAGCCCAGGGCTTCATAGGCCGCGACCAGGGGGGCGAGTTCGCGGCCACAGACCGCGACATGGTCGAGCGCGAGAGCGGTGCTCATGCCGGGTTCTCGTATTTTTCCAGCAGCCATTCGGCGGGTTCGGCCAATGCCTCCTCATACCAGCGCTGCATCAGTGGATGCGCACGCACCGCCGCCATATAGGTGAGGCTGCCGCTACCAAGCTCCGGCTGCCATGTGAGGAGGCGCCCCACCACCGGGGCAAACATCGCATCCACCGCGCCGAACTCCGTGCCGAAGAGATAAGGCCCGCCGGAGATTGCCAGGCATTCCGCCCAGAGCGCCTCGATGCGGGCGATATCGGCCAGCGCGCCCTCGGTGCGGCGGGCGCCGGGGAATTCCCGCCCGGCATTGAAGGGCATGGCCATGCGCAACTCGCGGAAGCCGGCATGCATTTCGGCGGCAACCGAGCGGGCCATGGCGCGTGGCACCGGGGCGGCGGGCCAGAGGCCCGGGGCGTGCTCGGCGCAATATTCGATGATGGCCAGGCTCTCCCACACTCGGGCGCCGCGATGCTCCAGATAGGGCACGAGGCCATTGGGGGTGGCATCGCGCACGGCCGAGGTGGCGCCGGTGCCAGCGAGTGGCACCACGACCTCCTCGACAGCCAATTTGGCTAGATGCACCGCCAGCCAGCCGCGCAGCGACCAGGATGAATAGCGCTTATTGCCGATGACGAGACGACCGTCGGACATGGTTGATGCTCCCGCTTCAAGGAGCTTTTCGCACGTGCGAAGGGCGGCCTCAATCCACGGTGATTCGTGCCTCGCGCACCACGCGGCCCCATTTGTCGGATTCGGCGCGAAGGAAACCCGCCAACTCCTCGATACTGCTGGATTGGCCATCCACCCCCGCGGCCGCCATGCGGCTGGAGACCAGCGGCGTGGCCAGCGCCTCGCGCACCGCAGCGTTCAGCTGCAACACGGCCGGTTGGGGTGAGCCTGCGGTGACCATCACCGCCCCCCAGGAGGTGGCGGTGGCCTGGGGGTAGCCCTGTTCGGCCAGTGTAGGCACCTCGGGCAGCAGGGCGTGGCGGGCGGGGCCTGTGGCGGCCAGGGCGCGGATGCGGCCATCGCGGATGGCGCCCACGGTGGCGGCGATCTGCACCAGCATCATCTGGATATTGCCGGCGATGAGATCATTCATCGCCGCCCCGCTGCCGCGATAGGGCACATGCACCACATCGATGCCGGCGGCGAGTTTGAACAATTCCGCCGCCGTGTGGGTGGAGGCGCCATGGCCCGAGGAGCCGAAACTCATCGCCCCCGGTGCCGCCTTGGCCCGGGCGATGAAGCCGGCCAGGTCTCGCGCCACCGCCGGATGGACCACGATCACCATATCCGAGGTATAGGCCAGCGAGACCGGCGCCAATTCCCGCGCCGGATCGAAGCCCATATTGCGGTAGATATGGGCGTTGGTGCTGAGCAGGCCGGTGACGCCCATCAGGATGGTCTGCCCATCGGGTGTGGCGCGGGCCACCATCTCGCCGCCGATATTGCCGCCCGAGCCGCCGCGGTTTTCCACGATCACCGGCTGGCCAAGGATCTCGCTCATTCTTTCGGCGATGAGCCGCGAGGCGACATCGGTGCTGCCACCGGCCACGAAGGGCACGATGAAGCGGATGGGGCGTGACTGCGCCTGGGCGGGAGAGAGCGGGGCGCTGAGCGCGGGTGCTGCCAGAAGGGCGCGGCGGGCGAGGGGCATAAATGGTCCTTTAGCCCGGGCCGGTGGCTGCTGTCAGCAGCGATGGCTGGCCTTCATGGTGGCCAGCACATGGTCCGGCTCCTCGGCCCACCAGCGGCGCGAGAGCAGTTCCACCTCGGTGAAACCCTGATAGCCGGCGGCCTCCACCATGGCGCGCAGGCCCACGATATCGATCACGCCATCGCCGGGCATACCACGGTCCAGCACCAGATCGGTGGTGGGGACCAGCCAGTCACAGGCATGGAAGGCGGCGATGCGCCGGCCGGCGCGGGCGATTTGCGCCGCCACTTCGGGGTCCCACCAGATGTGGTAGCAATCGAGCGCCACGCCCACCCCCTCGCCCAGCGCATCGCAGAGATCGAGCGCCTGGGCGGTGGTGGAGAGCACCGAGCGGTCGGCGCAGGTCATGGGGTGGAGCGGTTCGAGGGCGAGGGTGACGCCGGCGGCGCGGGCGGTGGGGAGGATGGCTTCGAGGCCTTCGCGCATCATGGCCCGCGCGCCGGGGAGGTCTTTCGAGCCGGGGGGCAGGCCGCCGCAGACCATGACGAGGCAGGCGGCGTTCAGCGTATGGGCCTCCTCGATGGCGCGCAGATTGTCTTCGATGGCGGCGGCGCGGCCGGCGGCATCGGGGGCTGGGAACATGCCGCCGCGGCACAGGCCGGTGACGGTGAGCCCAGCGTCACGGATCTGCCGCGCTGCCGCCGCCACGCCCATGGCGTGCAGCACATCGCGCCAGGGTGAGATGCCCTCGATGGCGTGGCGCGCGCATCCTTCGATGCACTCCGCCAGCCCCCATTTTTCCTTCACGGTGACGGTGTTCAATGAAAGCGCGCTGCCCATCACATGTTTCCTTGTTCGGTCAAAAAGGCCGTTTCCCCGCCCCGGCCACCATTCCCCAGGGCGTGACGGCGGCGGCGGGGTCAAGGATCGCCGGAGGCGACCGGCGGAGCCGGCTTGTCCTTGACGCTGTCGTCGCCGTCGCGCCACGCTCGCAGTGACGCGGGCCTATCCAACCCCATGCAGCGCGAGCAGGCTGCGCATGCGGTGCGCCGCCTGTTCCGGATCAGCCAGCAGCCCGGCCTGGTCCGCCAGCCGGAACAACTCGGAAAAATGCTGGATGGAGCGGGTGCTCTGCTGCCCGCCCACCATCACGAAATGGTCCTGATGGCCATTCAGCCAAGCCATGAAGACCACCCCGGTTTTGTAGAACCGCGTCGGTGCCTTGAAGATATGGCGGCTGAGCGGGACAGTGGGTGCGAGGATCGCGTGGAAGGTCGTGAGGTCGTTGCGTGCCAGCGAGGCCAAGGCGCCGCCCACCGCCGGGGCGATGGGGTCGAAAATGCCGAGCAGCGCGTCGGAATGGCCATTCGCGTCGCCGGCGATGAGTTCGGCATAGTTGAAATCATCGCCGGTATACATCCGCACGCTTTTCGGCAGGCGGCGGCGCATGGTGATTTCCTTCTGGTCATCCAGAAGGGAGATTTTCACCCCATCCACCTTGTCGGCATGGGCGTGGATGACCGCGAGTGCGGTCTCCATCGCCGCCATATGGTCGTGGTTGCCCCAATAGCCTTCCAGTGCCGGGTCGAACATTTCGCCTAGCCAATGGATGATCACTGGCTGCTTCACGCCGCCGAGGATGCGGGCATAGACGCGCTCGTAATCGGCGGGTGACTTCGCCGCCTTGGCCAGCGCGCGCGAGGCCATGAGGATGATGCGCCCGCCCATGGCCTCCACCGCCTCGCATTGCTCCTCATAAGCGCGGATGACGTCATCGACGCTCACGTCCGGGCCGGGGGCCAGATGGTCGGTGCCAGCGCCGGAGGCGATGACCGCGCCGGGGTGGTCCTTCGCCGCATCGAGGCTGAGGCGGATGAGTTGCTGCGCCGCCAGCCAATCCAGGCCCATGCCGCGCTGTGCGGTGTCCATGGCTTCGGCGACACCCAGGCCGAGCGACCAGAGGTGTTTGCGAAAGGCGATGGTGCGCTCCCAATCGACCTTGGCGTCCAGCCAGGGGTCCTGCTCGGCCGTGGCATCGGCCACCACATGGGCGGCGGCGAAGGCCACCCGGGGGTAGGGCGGCAGGGCGGTATCGAAGATGCGGGGCGGGGAAAGGGTGAAGGGGCGCATCCCCTCCGGGGTGGGGAGATTGATGCTGGTCATGCCGAAAGCTCCGGCAGATCGATCCAGCGCCGTTCTTCCCAGCTTTGCAGCCCGGCCATGGCCAATTGCACGCCTTTCGCGCCCGCCATCAAATCCCATTTATAGTCTGGCAATTCGCCCACCACATGGCGCAGGAACAGCTCCCACTGCACCCGGAAGCCGTTGGGGTAGGCCTGGGTGTCCGGCACCTTCTGCCAGCCTTCATAAAAATTGATGGTTTGCGGCACATCGGGGTTCCAGACTGGCTTGGGCGTGGCCACCCGCGGCTGCACCCAACAATCGGTCAGGCCGCATACCGCCGAGCCATGCGTGCCATCGACATGGAAGGTGACCAGATCATCGCGCCGCACCCGCGTGGTCCAACTGGAATTCATATGGGCGACGATGCCGCCCTCCAGTTGGAAGGTGGCATAGGCGGCGTCATCCACATCGGCATCATACCAATTGCCGGCCTCATCCTTGCGCTGGGGGATGTGGATCGCGCCCAGGCAGGATACGGATTTCACCGCGCCAAAGGTATTGTCCAGCACATAGCGCCAGTGGCAGAGCATGTCCAAAATAATGCCGCCGCCCTCGGTCTTCTTGTAGTTCCAGGAGGGGCGCTGGGTGGGCTGCAGGTCACCTTCGAAGACCCAATAGCCGAATTCGCCGCGCACGCTGAGCAGCCGGCCCAATTGGCCGGAATCGATCACCATCTTCAGCTTGCGCAGGCCGGGCAGGAACAGCTTGTCCTGCACCACGCCATGCTTGATGCCGGCGGCCTGGGCCAGCCGCGCCACATCGAGGGCGTCCTCCAGGTTATCGGCGGTGGGTTTTTCGCAATAGATGTGCTTGCCGGCGGCGATGGCGCGGCGGATGAGGCCGGCGCGCATTTGCGTGGTCGCGGCGTCGAAGAACACGGTGTCTTCGGGATTGGCGAGGCAGGCATCGAGGTCGGTGCTCACCCGCTCCACGCCATGGGCGCGGGCCAGGGCTTCCAGCTTTTGGCGGTTGCGGCCGACGATGATCGGGTCGGGCATCAATCGGTCGCCATTGGCCAGAGCCATGCCGCCCTCGGCGCGTATGGCGGCGATGGAGCGGATGAGGTGCTGGTTCATGCCCATGCGCCCAGTGACGCCGTTCATGATCAATCCGATGCGGCGTTCCGCCATGGCCCGTTTCCTTCGAGTAACCGGATGGTTACCTGAAACAGAATTCCGTTCCGGTCAATATCCCCTCAAGGCCGCAGATACCCCAGTACCACCTCGATAATATGCGCCTCGCGCGCTGCCAGCGCCGCCTCAGTGTCCAGCGGCGTGCCGAAAATGGTGGAGAGGGTGTGGCGGTTGGCCAAATAGAAATGGCTCAGCCCCAGCATCGAGACGTAGAGCTGCAAGGGGTCCACGCCCGGGCGAAACAGCCCCTCGGCCTCGCCGCGCGCCAGCACGCCGCGCAGCGTCTCCAGCAGCGGCGAATACAGCCCCTGCACCCGCGAAGAACTGGCCAGATAGGCGGCGCGATGCAGGTTTTCCTGGTGCAGGATGGCGAGGAATTCAGGGTGCCGGGCGACATAGCGCAGGTTGAAGGCCACCAGCTTTGCCATGGCTTCGGCGGGGGCGAGGTCGGCCACCTCCACCTGGCGCTCCTCGGCGCGCTTGGCGGTATAGGTGGCCTCCAGCACCTCCAGCCACAGCGCCTCCTTGCTGCCGAAATGGGCGTAGAGCATGCGCTTATTGGCACCGGCCCGGGCGGCGATTTCATCCACCCGCGCGCCGGCTAGGCCCTTTTCGGCGAATTCCACGAAGGCGGCATCGAGGATGCGCGCCCGGGTGGCGGCGGCGCGGGCGGAGAGGGAAGCTGCCGCGCGCTCATGCTGGGGGGGGATGCCGGGCCTCATGCCATCAGGCTACCCCAGGCCGGGCCGGGCCGGGCGGTGATGCCCCCCGCTTGCAGCGCGGCCAGCACGCCCAGCGCCGTCGCATCCCAAAAGGGCAGGCCGGTTTGCGCCTCCATCTCGGCCGCCAGCGGCGCTGCCGGGTAATTGGTGCACCAGGCCAGCAGCAGATCCGGCCGGGCGGCGGCCACCTCCAGCGCCTGGGCGCGGATGGTGGCGAATGGCACCGTGGCATAGGAGAGGTTGTCGGTCATGCCCAGATGGCTTTCCGCCACCACCTCCCAGCCCTCAATGGCGAAGCGGGATCTGAGCTTTTCGACGTAGCCAGCGGCATAGGGTGTCACCAGGCCAATTCGCGAGAAGCCCCGCGCCGCCATCAGGCGCCGCAGCATCAGCCCGGAGGTCGCCGCCGGCACCCCGGTTTGTTCCGTGATCCTCGCCACCAGCGCGCAGTCATGCTCCAGGCCGATGGCGCCACCCTTGCTGCCATTCCAGACAATGGCGGCGGGCTGGGCATGGCTCAGCAGCGTGGCGGCGGCGAGCATGCCGGCCTCGTCATAGCTGTCGGGGAAGAGGTCCTGCGTGCCATGCACGGCCAGGCGGCTGAACACCGGCACCAATTGCGGCATATCGTGCAGCATGGCGATGGTGGTGCGCTCCACCACCGTATTGGCGGAAGGGGTGATGGTGGCGATGGCGATGGGGTTCTCATGCATCAACATGGCGGTATCGTCGCCCCACCCCCCGCTTCCGCCAAGGGGGCGCAGGCGGCAGAGTGCTATTCTGGGAAAGCGGGAGACCGCCCGCCTTCGCCTGCCCGAAAGCATCGCCGCATGAAAACCACCGCCGCCCAGGACCTCACCTTCGCCCTGACCCGCATGTTCGACCTGCCGGGCCAGAGCGGCGGTGCGCTGGATGATGAAGGCCTGGCCGCCATCATCGCCGAATGCGACAAATTCTGCACTGAGGTGCTGGCCCCCAACCGCATGCCCGCCGACCGTGAGGGGGCGAGGCTTGAAAATGGCCGTGTCCGCTGCCCCGAGAGCCATAGGCAGGCCTATCAGGCCTGGATGGATGCCGGCTGGCAGTCGCTCACCGCGCCCGAGGCGCATGGCGGCCAGGGGCTGCCCTTTGGCCTTTGGGCAGCCGTGGTGGAACTCGT
Source organism: Rhodovarius sp. (assembly GCF_040399605.1). Taxonomy (NCBI): domain Bacteria; kingdom Pseudomonadati; phylum Pseudomonadota; class Alphaproteobacteria; order Acetobacterales; family Roseomonadaceae; genus Rhodovarius; species Rhodovarius sp. The sequence goes on from NZ_JBBARU010000066.1 coordinate 10,261, forward strand.
CACCGCCGCGGATATGGCCTTTGGCCTCTGCCCGCTGCTCACCGCCGGCGCCATTGAGGCGATTGAGCGCCATGCGAGCCCCGCGCAGCAGGCCGAATGGCTGCCTAAGATGACCACCGGCGAATGGACCGGCACCATGTGCCTGACCGAACCCCAGGCGGGCAGTGACCTTTCCACCGTGCGCAGCCGGGCCGAGCCGCTGGGCGATGGGCGTTACGCCATCCATGGCCAGAAGATCTACATCACCTATGGCGATCATGATCTGAGCGAGAACACGCTGCACCTCATCCTGGCGCGGCTGCCCGATGCGCCGGCGGGCTCGCGCGGGATTTCGCTGTTTGCCGCCAGGCGGATCAAGGCCGATGGCACGGCCAATGCGCTGCGCTGTGGCGGGCTGGAGCGTAAAATGGGCATTCATGCCAGCCCCACCTGCATCATGCTGTTCGAAGGGGCGGAGGCCGAATTGGTGGGCGAGCCGCATCGCGGCTTACCGGCGATGTTCGCCATGATGAACAATGCGCGGCTTTGCGTGGGCATTCAGGGTGTGAGCCAGGGCGCGCTCGCGCTGCGGCTGGCCGAGGCCTATGCCGAGAGCCGCGAGCAGGGCGGGCGGCCCATTGCGCGGCACCCCGATGTCGCCCGCATGCTGGCGGAGATGCGCGCCACCACCCTCGCTATGCGGCTTTTGGCGCTTGCTGCCTCCACGGCCGAGCCGACACGGCTGGCTTTGCTGACCCCCATCGTGAAGGCCTGGTCGACCGACCGGGGCGTGGAGGTCGCCTCGCTGGGTGTGCAGGTGCATGGCGGCATGGGCTTTGTCGAGGATGCCGGCGCGGCGCAGGTGCTGCGCGATGTCCGCATCACGCCGATCTATGAAGGCACCAATGGCATTCAGGCGCTGGACCTGATCGGCCGCAAGCTGCGCGGCGACAATGGTGCGGCGATGGCCGCGCTGCTGGAGGAGGCCGCCGCCGCCCACCCGCTGCTCGCCGCCCCGGTGGAGGAGATGCGCGCCGCCACCGCCACCATGCTGGCGGCCGGGCCGGAGGAGGCGGCCGCCGGTGCCACCGCCTATCTCAATGCGGCGGGATGGATTTTGGGTGGCGCCATGCTGGCGCGCGCCGCCGCGCTGGAGCCGGGCTATGCGCCGCTGGCAGAATTTTATTTGCGCCGCCTGCTGCCTAGGGCTGGCGCCGAATTGCGCCAATTGGCCGAATCCGACGCTGTTCTGGCACTAATGAGCGCGTGATTTTACCCGCTATCCCCGCCGCCCTGCTGCGCGTATTGACAGCCCACCCCTTGCATTATGAGTGTTGCACCGCACCTAGCGGACAGAGAGACATGATCATTCGATGAACGCCCCGCTTGCCGCCCCCCACACGAACCGCCCCCGGGCAAAGGTCGCCATCATCGGTGCGGGCCCGGGAGGGCTGGCGGCGGCGATGCAGCTTGCCGCTGCCGGCGTGCAGGTCTGCGTCTTCGAGAAGGACAGCGTGGTGGGCGGGCGCACTCGCACCATGGCCACGGCTGAGGGCTATCGCTTCGACCTGGGCCCCACCTTCTTTCTCTACCCGCTGATTTTGCAGGAGATTTTTGCGAGTTGCGGGGCGAATTTGGAGGATGAGATCGACATGATCCGCCTCGACCCGCAATATCGCCTGATCTTTGAAGGTGAAGGCGGGCCCGCCATTCTCGATGCCACGCCGGATATGGCGCGCATGGCGGAGCAGATTCGTGCCATTGCACCGGCCGATGTCGCCGGGCTTGAGCGCTTCATGAGTGAGAACCGGGTGAAGCTGGAGGCCTTCCGGCCGATCCTGGAAAACCCGATCCTCTCGCCGGCCGACCTGCTGAGCATTCCGATGCTCAAGGGGCTGATGCGGTTGCGGCCGCATTTGTCGGTCGATCAGGATCTGCGGAAATACTTTGCTGACCCGCGCATTCGCCTCGCCTTCTCCTTCCAGACCAAATATCTGGGCATGAGCCCGTTCAAATGCCCGGCGCTGTTCACCATCCTCAGTTTTCTGGAATATGAGCACGGCGTCTTCCATGTTCGCGGTGGCCTGGGCGGGGTGTCGGAGGCGATGGCGCGGGTGGCGCAGCGCCTTGGGGTGGAGTTCCGCTTCAACACCACGGTCGATCGCATCGCTTTCGCCGGCAAGCGGGCCATTGGCCTCGAAGCCGGGGGGCAGCACATCGCCGCCGATGCGGTGGTGATGAATGCCGATTTCGCCCATGCCATGCCAAAGCTGGTGCCGCCTGGCCTTCGCAAGACCTGGTCGGACAAGAAGATCGATAAGGCGAATTACTCCTGCTCGACCTTCATGCTCTATCTCGGCATTGAGGGTGAATGCCCGGCGATTCAGCACCATAATGTGCTGCTGTCGCGCGAATATATGGAGAATATCGCGCAGATCGAGCGCGGTGTGATCCCTGCGGTGCCCAGCTTGTATTTGCATAATCCGAGTGCGACCGACGACACGATGGCGCCGCCGGGCCATACCGCGCTGTATCTGCTGGTGCCGGTGCCCAATCTGCGCTTCGGCACGGATTGGCAAAAGGAATTGGCGCCCTTCCGTGAGATTGCGCTGGACCGCATCCAGGCGCTGGGCGTGCCCAATATTCGTGAGCGCATCCGCTACGAGAAGATCGTCACCCCGCAGGCTTGGCTGGATGATTATGCCGTGGGCTATGGCGCCACCTTCAATCTGAGCCATGAGATTGGCCAGATGCTGCATTGGCGCCCGGGCAACCGCTTCCAGAACACCCAGGGTCTTTACTTGGTGGGTGGTGGCACCCATCCGGGCTCTGGCCTGCCGGTGATTTATGAGGGTGCGAGGATCACCACGCGCCTGCTGCAGGCTGATTTGGGCCTGCCGGTTTCCGAGCGTGGCGGCGTCCTGCCGGCCTACGCCGTCGCTGCACAGTAATTTTTCGGAGAGAGACGCCATGGCATCGCATGTGGTTGTGGTGGGTTCGGGCCTGGGTGGCCTGGCGGCCGCTGCTGTCGCCCGCGCCCGCGGGCACCGGGTCACCGTGCTGGACAAGAACCCCTGGCTCGGCGGCAAGGCCGCGGTGCTGAACCTGCCCGCACCCGATGGCAGCGGCAATTTCCGCTTCGATATGGGCCCCACCATTCTGACCGTGCCGCGCGTGCTGCGCCGCATTTTTGCCGAGGCCGGCCGTGCGTTGCATGAGGACATGCCGCTGATCAAGCTCGAGCCGCAATGGCGTTGCTTCTTCGAGGATGGCACCCAGGCTGATCTGGTCGGCGATATCGACGAGATGGCCGCGCATATGAACACCATCACGCCCGGCCTGGGTGAGGGCTATAAGCGCTTTCAGCACATGGCCCGGCATCTGCATGATGTGTCGGAGAAATTCTTCTTCTGGAAGCCGGTCGAGGGCATTGGCGATACGCTGAATTTTGCTGACAACTTCAAGCCCGATGTGCTGCGCGATGTCATGGCGCTGCGCATGGGCCGCTCGGCCGCCGGTATTATCCGCAAGCATGTGCCGGATGCGAATATGGCGCAGATGCTTGACCATTACATGCAATATGTCGGCTCCAACCCCTATGCCGCGCCGGCCGTGCTCTGCTCCATCGGCGATATGCAGGCGACCGAGGGCGTGTGGTACCCCAAGGGCGGCACCCGCGCGGTGGCTGAGGGCCTGGCCAAGCTGGCTGGCGATCTGGGCGCTGAACTGCGGACCAATGCCGAGGTCACCGGCTTTGTCATCGAGAACAACACCGTGCGTGGGGTGAAGCTGGCCTCGGGCGAGACCATCGCCTGCGATGCGGTGATCTCCAACATGGATGCCATCCGCACCTATGGTGAATTGGTCGGCGGGCCGACGGGACAAGCCTATACCAATAAGGGCTTTGAGGCTGCCTGCTCGGGGGTTGTGCTCTATCTCGGCCTGAACAAGCGCTATGAGCATCTGGGCCATCATGATTTCGTCTTCTCCCGCGACCCGGAGGAGGAGTTCGACGCAATTTACAAGCGTGGTGAGCCGGCACCTGACCCTACCGCCTATCTGGCCGCGCCTTCGGGCACTGATCCGAGCGTGGCGCCTGAGGGTGGCGAGGCGCTTTATGTGCTGGTCCATACCCCCTATCTGCGGCCGCATCACGACTGGAAGACGATGTTCGCCCCCTATCGCCAGGTCATTCTGGACAAGCTCAAGCGCACGGCCGGGCTGACCGATATCGAGGACCGTATCGTCACCGAAAGCCATCTGACGCCGCAGGATATCCATGAGCGCTACAAGGTGCTCAATGGCGCAATCTATGGGCTTGCCAGCCATGGCACCTTCACCGGGGCCTTCAAGCCGGGCAACCGCTCGCGGCAGGTGAAGGGCCTCTATCTCTGCGGTGGTGCTGCCCATCCCGGCCCGGGCATGCCCATGGTCATGATGTCGGGCTGGATCGCCGCGGATGCGATGGACACCGATATGGGTGGCCGGGGCATGAATGAGGCGGCGCGCATCGCCGGCTCGCGCGAGATCCCTGTCATCGCCGCCGAGTAGGCCCATGCCCGCCGCCGATGCATCACCGGTGGCGCTGCGCTCTGAGAAGGCGATGGCGTTCTTCCATGTCGCCTTTGGCCGGACCTTTGCCGGCTCGATGCGCGCCCTTCGCATACCCCATTGGGGCCTTCCGGATTATGCGCCGGGGCGGCCGCTGGTGATTTATGCGCCCCACCCCTCCTGGTGGGACGCCATCCTGTTTATGCTGCTGCTGCGGCGCTATTTCATCAGTCGCCCGGCCTTTCTGCCGATGGATGCCGAGGCGATCCGCAAATATCCCTTCATGACCAAGCTGGGGGTGTTTGGCGTCGAGCAGGGCTCGCCGCGCGGTGCGGTGCGCTTTCTCCACACCGCGGGCCAGGTGCTGGCCGCACCGCAGCACATGTTGTGGATGAATGCGCCGGGGCGCTTCGTCGATGTGCGCGAGAGGCCGGTGCCGATCACCCCGGGCCTTGTGCGCCTGGCCGAGATCGCCCCCGAGGCGCTGATCGCCCCGCTCGCCTTTGAATATGCCTTCTGGACCGAGAAACAGGCCGAGGCCTTTGCCGCCTTCGGCCCGGCGATGCAGGCTTCCACCCTGGCGGCGATGGACCGGCAGGCGAGGGCAGAGTGCATGCGCGATGCGCTGACCGCTGTTATGGATCGCTTGGCTCAGGATGTGATCAGCCGCGATCCGGCCCGCTTCACCGCGGCCATCGATGGCAGCAAAGGGATGGGCGGGCTCTATGGCGCGTGGCAGTATCTGCGCGCCATGATACGTGGGGAACGCTATGCCGCCGAGCATAGCCCGGGACAAAAGGCTGATTAGGCAATGGATTATGGCCATTTGGCGCTGGCGCTCGCAGTGCTGCCGATCATCTTCGGGGTGATCAATCTGCGGCATATACCGCGGCTGCAGGGCACGCCGCCCGCAGGCACGTTGGTTTCCATTCTCATTCCTGCCCGCAATGAGGCGGCCAATATCGCGGCCTGCCTTGATGCCGCGCTGGCCTCCACCGGCTCGGCCGTGGAGGTGGTGGTGATGAATGATGGCAGCACCGATGGCACCGCCGAGATCGTGGCCGGTTACGCCGCCCGAGATGGCCGGGTGCGGCTGGTGGAAGCACCGCATCTGCCGCCGGGCTGGACCGGCAAGGTGCATGCTTGTGCGCGGCTGGCCGAGCAGGCGCAGGGCACGCATCTGCTCTTCATTGATGCCGATGTGCGCCTCGCCCCGCATGCCGCTGCCGCCATGGCCGCGCATGCGGCGAGCAACCATATCGCCATGGTCAGTGCCGTGCCGCGGCAGATTATTCGCAGTCTCGGTGAGGGGCTGACGGTGCCTTTCATCAATTTCCTGCTGTTCAGCTACCTGCCCTTTGGTGGCCGCGCGGTGCATCGCAAGCCGAGCCTCGCCGCCGCCTGCGGCCAACTCGTGCTGGTCGAGCGCCTGGCCTATGAGGCGATTGGCGGCCATGCCTCCATCAAGGGCGTGCTGCATGATGGCATCGCACTCGCGCGGCTATTCCGCGAGCGTGGACATGACACTGAGATCGTCGATGGCGCGCCGCTCGCCACCTGCCGGATGTATGAGAATTTCGCCCATGCCTGGGGCGGCTTCATCAAGAATGCGCGAGAGGGCATGGCCACACCGGTTGGCCTGCCGATCTGGACGGTGCTGCTGGCTGGCGCGCATATCTGGCCCTGGGCGCTGCTGCCCAATATCGAGGCTGTGGTGACCATTCTCTTGATGTTCGCCCTGCGCGCCGCCGTCACCTGGCGCAGCGGTGAGCCGTGGTGGACCGTGCCGCTGCATCCGCTCACGGTGCTGGTCGCACTCGCCATCCAATGGACGGCGCTGGTGCGCTCCATGCTGGGGCTGCAGGCGGGGTGGAAAGGCCGCGCCTATCCCGCCACAAAGGGCATATGACCGAAGCCGCACCCGGTAGCCCGAACCGTGACCATGACACGGAGAATTTCCCCACCGCGTCGCTGATTCTGGCCAAGCCGGTGCGGGGCAAGGTGGTGGCCTTCTACCGCTTTGCGCGCATGGCCGATGATATTGCCGATAGTGCGGAACTTGACCCGAGCGAAAAACTGCGCCGGTTGGATGCGATGGGCGAGGCGCTGGCTGACCCGGCAACCGCCTTTCCTGAGGCCGCGGCCATGCATGCGCATGGCGTTGGCACCGAAGAAGCCATGCTGATTCTCGAGGCCTTTCGCCAGGATGCGCGCCAGGCCCGTTACGCCGATTGGGCCGAGTTGGAGCATTACTGCGCCCGCAGCGCTGACCCGGTGGGGCGGATGCTGCTGCGCCTGCATGGTGTGGCGAGCGAGGCCGGGCATGCTGCCTCTGATGGGCTTTGCACCGCGCTGCAAATCCTCAACCACCTGCAGGATCTGGTGGATGACCGGCAGAAGATCGGCCGCGTCTATATGCCGCAATCCTGGATGGCGCTGGCAGGGGGCGAGGAGGCGTTCTTTACCTCCTCCAATCCGCGCCGGCGCGACATCCTCGATGCCGCGCTGGACCGGGTGGAGGAGCAACTCGACAGGGCGCAGAACCTGCCGCGTCTCGTCGCCGCCTCTCGCCGTCTGGCGCTGCAATCGGCCATGACCATCAGCCTCGCCCGCCGCCTGCTGGCCAAGCTGCGCGCAGCGGACCCGGTGCTGGGGCGGGTTGCCGTGGGCAAGGGTGATTTCGCCGCGGCGCTGCTGGCTGCGCCGCTGCCGGGGCCGCATGATCCTGACCTGGTGGCCGGGCGCGTCGCCCGCGCCGCCTCCTCCTTCGCCCGTGGCATGCGGGCTTTGCGCGGCGAGAGGCGGCGCTCGCTCTGGGCGGTTTATGCGTTTTGTCGCGCGGTGGATGACATTGCCGATGGCGCGATGCCCGAGGCGGAGAAACGCCGATTTCTGGCCGATTGGCGCGGCAAGCTGCAGCGCCCCGATTGCGTGCTCTCGCGCGAATTGGCCCTGGCCTGCCGCGGCTTTGACCTGCCGCTGGCGGAATGCGAGGCAATGATCGCGGGCATGGAGACCGATGCCGCCGATAGGTTGCGCATCGCCGACGAAGCCGGGCTCGACCTGTATTGCCGCCAGGTGGCTGGCAGCGTGGGCGCGCTGGCTGTGCGGATTTTCGGCGCGCCCGAGGCCGAGCAATGGGGCCTGCGCCTGGGCCATACCTTCCAACTCACCAATATTCTGCGCGACGTGGATGAGGATGCGGCGCGCGAGCGCGTCTATATCCCGCTCTCCCTGCTGCGTGCGGCGGGCATTGAGGATGGGCCGGCGGTGGAGATTGTGCGCCACCCTCGCTTCGGCGGCATTTGCGCCGCCCTGGCCGAGCAGGCAAAGGCCGGCTTTGCCCGTGCCGAGGCCGAGATGGGCCAATATAACCCAATTGCCCTGCTGCCGGCGCGGGTGATGATGTGGGGCTATCATCATTTGTTCCAGCTGATGCTGGCGCGCGGCTGGGAGGGGGCGCGGGTTCGCCCGCGCCTGAGCAAGCGCGAAAAACTCCATATGGCGGCGATGGCGCTGGGCTGGCGGGCGTGACCATTCACGTGGTGGGGGCGGGGGTAGCGGGGTTGGCCGGCGCCCTTGCCTTGGCTCGTGCTGGCAAGCCGGTTGTGCTGCATGAGGCATCGCCCGGCGCTGGCGGCCGCGCCCGCGCGCTGGCCGATGGCACGGATAACGGCACCCATGCGCTGGTTGGCGCCAATACCGCGGCGCTGGCTTTTCTGAGCGCCATTGGCGCCCGCGCGGATTGGGTGGAGCCTGAGCCTGATGGGCTGCCGGTGCTCGATTGCGCCGATGGCATGGCCCGGCGCATTGCGCTCTCGCCGCTGGGATGGTGGCGCGCTGAGCGCCGGCCCCCCGGGCTTTCCGCCGGCGCGCTCTGGGCGATGGCCCGCATGGCGCTGCCTGGGGCGGCGGATTTGCCGGTGGCCCAGGCCATGGCCGGGCACGACAGCTTTTGCCGCGGCTTTGTGGACCCGCTGGTGGTGGCGACGCTGAACACCCCCATCGCCGAGGCATCCTCCGCCCGCCTCGCCCAGGTGCTGCGCCGCCTGGGTGGCCCCGGCGCCACAAGGCTCTACGTGGCGAGGCGCGGGCTGGGGCCGGATATGGTTGAACCCGCCATCGCCGCCATCCGCGCGGCGGGCGGTGAGGTGCGGTTCAATTCCCGGCTGCGCGCCCTGGTGCTGGAGGGCGGCCGCGTGGTTGGGCTGGAATCTGGCGAGACCATTGCGGCCGAGCATGTGCTGCTGGCCACGCCGCCCTGGGAATCGGCCCGGCTGCTGCCAGGGCTTGTGGTGCCGGAGGCGCATGCGCCCATCGTCAATCTGCATTTTGCCCGGAGCGCGCCGGGGCCAGTGCGTTTCCTGGGTTTCGTGGGCGCGTTGTGCCAATGGGTGCTGGTGCGGCCCTCGGGCGTGTCGGTCACTGTCTCGGCCGGAGATGCCGAGGTGCTGGAGGATGCCCAAGCCCTCGCACCGCGTGCCTGGGGCGAGATTTTGCGCGCGGTGGCTGCCTTTGGCGTGCCGGGCGAATGGCCGATCAAGCCGCCTTTATGCCGGGTGGTGAAGGAGCGCCGCGCC
>NZ_JBBARU010000067.1:0-5675 GCF_040399605.1 Rhodovarius sp.
GCGAGAGGGCAAAGCCCTTTCGCTCTTTCTTCTTTCGCCACCAGCGTTTATTTGGCGGTCATCGTTACCAGTTCAACGAATTTTGTTCTATTGGTTCAGCGTGGCCAGGTTGGCCCGCATTCGGGTCAGCAAGTTGAGCAGGCTCTTGCGTTCAGCCGGCTTCAGTCCGGTCAGCAGTTTTTCCTCGCGTGCCAGTTCGAGCTTGATGATCCTGTCATGCAAGCGGCGGCCCGGGCCGGTCAGCGCCACCGGGCGGCGGCGGGCATCGGCGCGGTCGGGCTTCACCCGCACATGGCCGGCCTGCTCCATGCCGGCCAGGCAGCGGCTCACCGGTCCTTTATCCATGCCCAGCACCTGACAGATGCGCGCAGCGGGGATGGGCGCTTGCGCGGCGAGCAGCGCCATGATGCGCCATTCGGTCACCCCCACCCCGAATTTTTCGCGGTAAAGCGCATTGGCGCTCACCGACAGCCGATTGGCCAGGAAGGTCAGCTGCGCTGGCGCATATTGTTCGTGGTCTAGGACTGTGCCGGTCATGATATGCGAAACTGGACCAATCCTGGCCCGGCGTCGAGGTCTGTCGCATTTTTGCGGATGTCCGCCGAGCAGACGCGGCCTGCCAACGCATGGAAGGCGGGGCGCTCGGCAGGGCGTTATGGGAACAATATCCTGGAATTCCACCCTGGGCTGGGCTATGCCTTCACCTGCCACCAGCCCCATTGCGCCTTGGCCCCGGGGCGGGGCTACCGCCCCTTCGGGTGAATTTGTCCGAATACTACCATTCTGAAAACACTACATAAGGCAAAGAGCGCGCAATTCCCGCAACATAGCCTCAGGCATGGCCTGCGCGCCGGCGGCCTGGCGCATCGCCGCCACATCCGGCGGCGCGGAGGCGGCATCGAGATAGCGCCAGCCCTGAAACGCCTTCACCGGCCGGGCCTCCACCGGCACCAGCACCGGGTCCAGCACCAGCCCGGCGCAGGGCGTGCCGTCATCCCAGCGGTCCTCGATAATGTCGAGCAGGCGCTGGCGCACCTGCACGAAGCCACCAATGACCCAAAAAATGCTGCCGCCATCCAGAATTTCATCGCGGCGCTTGGGCATCATCCTGGTCTGGTGGCGCAGCGGCGGGTCGGCGGCGGCGCGCAGGGTCTGAATGGCGCGCAGTTGCGCCACCTCTTTCACGCCCACTGAGAGTTTCAACATGTGCAGCATTCCCCCTGCTGCGGCCAAACCACCGAGTCCGGCAAGGGGCGGGGCGCGGCAATCTCAGCCGGGCAGCCGCACCAGTGTCTCGAAATACCGGGCCGGGCCGCGTGCCACCAGCACCGGGCAGGGTGAGACCTCGCCATAGGCCAGGCTCTCCCAGCCCTGCTCTAGCGTCACCGCCAGGGCAGTATCGGCGGTGATGGTGATGCGTGCCGCCTCGCTTTCGGCGGCATTGGCCAGCAGGCGCCAGGGTATGGGTGCGAGGCGCCAGCGCAGTATGGCCTGGGCATAGCCGCCCTGCAGCCAGTCGCGCACCTGCCATTCACGGCCCTCGGCCCGCACGGCGCGACGGTGGCAGCGGCCCTGGGCGTCGCGCAGCCAATCGGCCTGGGCATCGCCGCCGGTGGCCGGCCATTGCGCATGCAGGAAGCGCGAGACCCGGGGCATGGGCTCGTCAGCATCGAATTGCACTGTGTTATGCGCCCGCACCGACCAGAAATAATCCAGCCACCAGGCATTTTCGGGCGAAGGATTATAGGCGCCCGTACCGCCATCCCGCAGCAGGTTCAGCGGCCCATCCCAAAGGTCGAAATGCAGCAGATCGGCATGGGCGGGGCGGAAATGCAGCGGCCCGGTGCGCAATACCGCCCGCGCTCCCGCCGCCGACCAACCGCGAAAGCCCATGCTGCGCCACTCGGCCTCGGGTGGGGCGGCGCCGAACAGCGCCTCGGCCATGGCAAGGCCCGGCCTGGCATCCTCGGCCGTGGCGAAAAACGCCGCGCCATCCTGGTGGCCGATGCGCGGCAGCGCGCCGGTCTGCGGGCAGGTCAGCCGCCTTAGCCACAGCGTGGCCGCCCCCGCCCGGGCCAGCAGGCGGGGCGAGGCGGGCGGGCCTGACCAGCGGCGGCGCAGCGTCTCGGCCGCCACCAGCACCTCCAGCATGAGCCGGTGATAGGCCGGGCTGGGCTGGGCAAAACTGCCATCGGCGGCGATGAGCCGGGCCGCATGTAGCTCCAGCCGCACCGCACCCAGCCGGGCCAGGGCAGGCCGGCCCAGCAGCAGCCCGCAGGCCAGAAGCCCGGCGGCTTCGCTCATGGGGTGGTTGTTGTCCTGCGCCATGGCATAGGCGGGGTTGGCGGCAGCGGCGCGGGCAAGGCCAGCGCGAGATGCAGTGCCCGCAGCGCCGCCTCCTGCCCACAGGCCCATAATGGCCCGGCAAAGGGCGGATGGGCGGCCATCCAGGCGGTGCAGAAGGCCTCGGGCTCGGCCGGCAGCCCCGCCCAGCGATGCGCCTCCCATAGGGGGCGGATATCGCTCCCAGCCAGCGGGTCAGTCGGCCTGGCATCGAGGATGCGCCCAGCCCACCAGGCGCCCGGCCCCTTGCCCTAGAGGCTGAGGGCCACCGCGCGCGGCCCCAGCCGCCACGCCGCATCGGCGAGGAATTGCATTCTTTCGGTTAATTTCGCCATAAGGTTGTATATACTGAAGCATAAATTGCGAATGGCGTCAAAACGAGGCGAGGTTTATGGCTCTGCGTCTTCTGGTTCTGCTGCTGATGCTGCCCAGCCTTGTCCTGGGGCCAAGGCCACGCGCCCAGCAGCCCGCTGGCAGCCCGGCCACCACCTTGCCGGGCGGTGGTTTTGCGGGGGGTGCTCCGGGCACCACCCTGGCGCCGCCAGCCCTGCCATCCGTTCTGCCCGGGGGCTTGCCCCTGCCGAATCTGCCGCCCGCCACCCAGCAGGACATTCTGCAACGCCTGCTCGATGCCGGTGCCGGGCGCGGGCCCGGAGCCCTGGCGCCCTCCCTGCCCCAGCCCCAACCGGGAACACCGCCGGCCTGGACCGCCCAAGGGAGCGTGCAGTGGCGCGGCCAGCAGCCTCCCCAGGCTCCCCCGGGGCCAGCACCCGGCGAAGAGCCCTTCTCGCCGGTCGAGCAATTCTTCGCCAACCGCATGCCGGTGGCTCTGCGCCAATTCGGCTATGACAGTTTCCGCAACACCCAGCCGGGCCATGCCACCGGCGTGGGCTTCGGCGCCGTGCCGGAGGATTACGTGATCGGCCGCGATGATGAGCTGGTGCTCTCCTTCCGCGGCCGCGCCCGCCACACCTTCTCCGGCCGCGTGACGCGCGAGGGGCTGCTGATGCTGCCCGAGATGCAGCCAGTGCCCGCCGCGGGGCGAACGCTGCGCGCGCTGCGCGCCGATCTCGATGCCAGGGTCGCACGGGAATTGGCGGGCAGCGAGGTCTTCGTCTCCATCGGCCAGCTGCGCCAGGTGGCGGTGTTTGTCGGCGGCGAGGTGATGCAGCCGGGCATGGTCGTGCTCTCGCCCCTGGCCACGGTGCTCGATGCCATATTGGCGGCTGGCGGGCCGCGCCGCACCGGCTCGCTGCGCGCCATCCGCGTGGGCAATCGCAGCGTCGATCTCTACCCGGTCATCTCCGGCGATGGCGGCGAGCAGCCGGAATTGCGCCTCGCGGAGGGCGAGCGTGTGGTCGTGCCGCCCATCGGCGCGGTGGCGGCCATTGGCGGCGAGGTGTCGCGCCCGGGGATTTATGAGCTGCCACCGGGCCGCAATGAGGCGCCGCTGGCCATGATGCTGCGCCTGGCGGGCGAGGCGCTGCGCCCGAGCGGCAACCGCTTCCTGCTGGAGACCACCGATGGCAGCGGCCGCCGCGCCTTCCGCGAGATTGCCCTGCGCGACACGCTGCGCCGCGGCGATGCGCTGCTGGTGCAGCCGGGGGTGGACGCGCAATCGGGCGGGCTGCGCCTGGGCGGGCATGTCGCAACACCGCTGACCCGCGCGGCGGCCGGGCGTGGCGCCACGCTGCGCGGCCTGCTCAGTGACCCGCAAATGGTGCGGCCCGACCCCTATATCCGCATGGGGCTGATCTGGCGCGCCGATGCCCGCACCCGGGTGCGCCGTCTGGTGCCCTTTGACCTGGGCAAGCTGCTGACCGGCGGGCCGGATACCCGGCTGCAGGAGAATGACGAGGTGATCCTGCTCGGCCTGCCCGATGTGCTCTGGCTGGCCAGCCCCTCGGTGCAGCGGGCGCTGCGGGGCGAGGGTGTGGACACCAACACCCAGCCCATGCCCGCGCCACAGCCCGGCCAGATGCCGCAGCCCACACCCAACCTCGTGGGCGAATGCCCGGCGCTGACCCAACTGGTGATCGCCGCGCGCGCCGCCCCCGCACGCTTCGCCCATGCCCGCGCCGCCGGCTTTCCGGATTATGGCAGCGCGCCCTGTCCGCAGATCTTCATCGACTACCCGGCCCTGCTGGCCTTCCTGCTCGACAATGCCATGCTGTTGCTCGGCGAGGTGCGGCTGCCCGGCCTTTACCCGGTGCTGGACAATACCGGGCTGGATGAGGCGCTGGCGGCGGCGGGCGGCATCACCGATACGGCCGACCTCGCCGCCATCGAACTGGCGCGCGAGCCCTCGGAGCAGGCGACCTCCATCCCGCTCAGCCGCACGGTGCTGGATTTGCGCAGCCGCAACTTCGCCGCGGTGCGGCTTTCTCCGCGCGATGCCATCCGCATCCCGCGCGGCTTCACCGATCGCGATGTCGGGCCGGTGACGCTGATGGGCGAGTTTCTTCGCCCCGGGGTTTATGACATTCGCCGGGGCGAGCGGCTCTCAGAGCTGATCTCCCGCGCCGGTGGGCTGACACCGCAGGCCTTCCCCTATGGCGCGGTGATGACGCGTGAGACGGTGCGGCTGCGCCAGCAGGAGGGTTTCTCGCGCACCGCCACCGAGCTGGAACAGGGGCTGATGCAGGTGGCCGCCGGGCAGGCGGTGGTGGGGCGCAGCGGCAGCGGCGGCGATATCGTTGGCGCCATCACCGCCGGGCGGGAGATGGCCAATGCGCTGCGCCAGGCCCGCGCCGCGGGGCGCATGGTGGTGGAGGCCAATCCGGTGATCCTGGCCGGCCGGCCCGAATTGGATGTGCTGATGGAGCCGGGCGACCTTCTGGTGATGCCCAAGCGGCCCAATGAGGTGACGGTGGTGGGCTCGGTGCTCAATCCCGGCAGCCTGCAATTCGCCACCGGCTGGCGGGCCACGCAATATGTCCGCGCCTCAGGCGGGCCGCAGCGCTTTGCCGATGGCGGCCGGGCCTTTGTGGTGCTGCCCAATGGCACCTCCACCCCGGCGGGCTTAGGACCGTGGCAGGCGGGCGGGCCACCGGTGCCGCCGGGCTCGCTCATCGTCGTGCCGCAGGACCCCAGCCCTTACGAAAATTGGGGCATTTTGCGGGATTTGACGGCGGTGTTCGGGCAGATTGCCATCTCGGCGGCGGCGCTGGCGGTGATCAGCCGGAATCGTGGCAATTGAGCGCGCGGTGGCACTGGGCGCGGGCCCGGTCGGCCTGCGGCTGATCGGGTGGGTCGGCAGGGTATCAGGGCGCTTGGCGCGGCGCTGCCCCGTGTGGCGCTGCCCCGTGCGGCACTGCTCTGGGCGGCACTGC
>NZ_JBBARU010000067.1:5775-9784 GCF_040399605.1 Rhodovarius sp.
GCGGCGCTGCCCCGTGTGGCGCTGCCCCGTGCGGCACTGCTCTGGGCGGCACTGCTGGCAGAACCCGCCTGGCCGGAAGAGGCGGTTGAGCCCTCGGGCGCCAATTTCGGCGGCATGGGGCTGGTGGAAAGCCGCAATGCCCGCATGCGCGCCGATGGCACCATCGAGGCCGGTGCCTCCCAGCGGCATCAGCGCCGCTTCAGCTTCATCAACTGGCAGGCTCTGCCGTGGCTGGAGGCCACCTTCCGCCTGACCGACAAGCTGAACGCCACCACCGGCCACGGCAAGACCACCGACCGCGCCTTCGACCTGCGCGCCCGGCTCTGGGAGGAGAATGACTGGCGGCCAGCCCTGGCGGTGGGGGTGCAGGATGCCATCGGCACCGGCATCTATGCCGCCGAGTATATTGTAGGCAGCAAGAGGTTTTGGGATTTCGACCTCACGCTCGGCATGGGCTGGGGGCGGCTGGCCACCGGCAGCGACCTGCCCAACCCGCTGGGCTATGGGCTTTCATCCTTCAACACCCGCCCCCGCCAGGTGGGCCAGGGTGGCGTGCCGGCTTTCAACACGTTGTTTCGTGGGCAGCGGGTGGACCTCTTCGGCGGGGTGGAGTGGAATGTGCCGGAGATTCCCACGCCCTTTGGCGGGATCACGGGGCTTCGGGTGAAGCTGGAATATTCCGCCGATGCGCTGCGCGACGAGCGCGGTGGCTATCCCGCCCGCAACACTGCCCTGCGCGGGCGGGCAGAGACGCGCTTCAATGCCGGGCTGCAATGGAGCAATGAGTTCTTCGATATTGGCGCCAGCTTCGTGCATGGCACCGATGCCGTGCTGCGGCTGAGCCTGCGGCTGGACCCGCTGAACCCGCCGGAATTTCGCCGCGCACCGCCGCCGCTGATGGTGCCACGGCCCGAGGCGGTGGAGGAATTCACCAATGAAAGCGTGGCCATGGCGCTCTTCCCCGCGCTGCGGGAGGCAGGTTTTACCCCGCTGGGCTTGAATATTCGCGATGATGAGGCGGTGGTGACGGTGAGCGGCGGGCGGTTTCGCACCCTGGCGCAGATGGCCGCAAGGGTGGCGCGCGCCGCCCAGCCGCATGTGCCGGCCACGATTGAGCGCATCCGTGTGGTGCATGAGCGTGCCGGGGCGACGATTGGCCGGGTGGTGATTCTGCGCGAGGCGATGGAGGCGGCGGCCTGGGGCAGCGGCAGCGCCGAGGAGGTGTTTGGCAGCGCTCAATTGCTGGCGGCGATGCCTGAGGCGGGCGGGTTTAGGGTGCCGCCACCGCATCTCGCCTGGGGCATCGAGCCGCGGCTGAAGCTGCAATTGGGCGACCCTCAGCAAAGCCTGCGCTACCAGCTGGGGGCGGCCGCTGGCGGGCGGCTGGAGCTGGGCTGGGGGATCGTCATGGCGGGTGCCGTGCAGCAAACCCTGGTGCAGAATATGGACCAGGGCCTGCCCGGCAATTCCGCCCTGGCGCATGTGCGCAGCGACTTTGCCCGCTATGCCAGGGCGGGCACCACATCCATCCCGGCGCTTTATGTTGAGCGGATGTGGAACCCGGCACCGGATTGGTTTGCGCGGTTGAGCGCGGGGCTGCTGGAGCCGATGTTTGCCGGCGGTGGGGCTGAGTTGCTGTGGCGGCCGCATGATTCCGCCCTGGCGCTGGGGGTGGATGTGAATGTGCTGGCGCAACGGCATTATCGCCAGCGTTTCGCGATGCTTGGGTACAACACGGTGACCGGCCATGCCTCGGCCTATTGGGATACGCCGTGGTGGAACATCTACACCGTGCTGCGGGCGGGGCGTTATTTGGCGGGTGATTGGGGGACGACATTGGAGGTGGGACGGCGCTTTGACAGCGGCGTGGAGATTGGCGGTTTTGCCACCTTTACCAATGTCGCCTTCAGCCGGTTTGGTGAGGGGAGTTTTGACAAGGGGGTTTTCATTCGCATTCCCTTTGACCTGTTTGGGCCGAGCACGCAGGCGCGGGCCAATTTGAATTTTCGCACGGTGCAGCGCGATGGCGGCCAAAGGTTGAGTGTGGATAACCCGCTATGGGATGTGTCGCGCGATGGCAGGGCGGATGCGCTTCGCGCTGGGTTTGGCGGCTTTAGCCGCTGAGGCGGATGCGGCCTTTGAACAAGGCGAAGCGTGGAAGGCCCTGCAGCGGGTGAAGGGTGTCGCGCCTGGGAATTCATGCGCGTTCGTTATATGTATTTCTCTGCACTAATTTTATAATAATGAGTTATCGTGCGAATTTTGTGGGTTATTGTATTTAATAGTTATATTTATCAATGGTTTGGTTGATTTTTTGTCTTGCGAATAGTTTGGCGCACATCAAAACTCGTCATTTCTCAGGTTTAACGTGACTGGTAAAATTTAAAATGTTCGACGCGGTGCATTCGCGGGTTATGGGTCTGATGAGTTCGAGGCGGCCGCTTTTCCAGCACGGCAATGTGCTGCTAGCGGAACCAACCAGTTCTATTATTGTTGATATTGGAATGAATTTTGGCAGGCTTAGCGTCTGTGCAGAAGATGAGCCCTATTTATGGCGAGGGCGGTTTTCGCGGCGGCGGTGGATTTGCAAATGCGAATGCGGCAAGTTGACCTCCGTGCGCGAGGATATGCTCAAAAACGGCAGGACCTCGAGTTGTGGCTGTTTCCGCAATGACCAGACCGCGGATCGCTTCACGCTGCATGGCGGCAAACGCAGCACGATGCGGCTCCCGGAGTATCAAGCCTGGCAGACCCTTTTGCATCGCAATAGTTCAGAATTGATCTGCGCGAATTGGTGCCTGCCGAATGGTGAGGGATTTAGCAATTTCTTCCGAGACATTGGCAAAAGGCCCACACCGAAACATCGGCTGGTGCGGGTGAATGCAAAGGAGCCATTTTCACCTGCGAATTGCTTATGGTCAGATCAAATACCCCGCCGCGGGGTGCCGCGACGGAGCATCCGTATCCGCAATGTGGAGATGACACTGCGCGAAGCTGCGGCGCAATTCGGCGTGCCCTACGCGGTGCTATGCCGAAGACTGCAAAGGGGCTGGTGTGCGGAGCGCGCCGTGCAACCACTCGTGGTGGCCTAGCCTCGGGCTTCTTCGGCCTCAACGGCGCGGATCACCTCGGCAAGTGCCGTGATCGCGCGACCCAGGCAGATCTTGGCCTCCTCGGAGCGGCTCTCCTTGAGCAGCAATTGCGCTGTATCGACGGACAAGGCGGCGGTGGCGAAAAACTGGGCCAGCCGATGCTGAGATTTGGCGGTAGCCGAGGTCATGTCAGCCCTCACCATCATCAGCGCGGCTGTCCTGTTCGGGGAAGCCCATGAATGCATAACCGATGGGTCGGATCGTCTTGATCACCGTTGGTTCCGAGCCGGGCTCGATTTTGGCGCGGATTTTGCGGATCAAGGTATCCACCGCACGGTCCGTCGGGTCATAACGGCGGCCGAAGACACTCTCGAAGAGGACCGCGCGGCTCACCGGCTCACCCGCCGATTCATAGAGCGCGCGCAGCATGGTGAATTCTGCCGTGGTGAGCGGACAGATGGCGCCATTGGGGCGGCGCAACTCGCGCCGGGCGACTTGAAAGCGCCACTCGCCTGAAATGCTGGCGGCAGCCAGTTGCGCTGGCGCTGCCGCTATCCGATTGCGTCGCACCACTGCACGGATGCGGGCAAGAATTTCCCTGGGAGAGGTTGTTTTTTCGCACTCATCATCCGCGCCGAGTTCAAGATTGACAATCCTGTCCATCGGATCGGATTTGCCCGTAATGATGATGCATGGAAATTCGTATTTTTGCCGAACGGTTTTTAAGACATCTGTCCCGCTAACCATATCGAGCCGCTGGTCTAACAATAAAATATCAGGAATTTTTAATTGGAGCAGGGGGAAAAAATCATTAACATTCAGAACGGCATCAACCTTACAGCCGTTTAGCTCCAGATATGCTTTTATTGCATCGCAAAACGCGCGATCATCATCAAGTACAATAACATGAATTGCCT
>NZ_JBBARU010000067.1:9884-19092 GCF_040399605.1 Rhodovarius sp.
GGTAATTACAACGAATTGTACGGTAATGCGTAATTTAGATAGAAGGCCCGCGATAGCCGGGATAACCACACTCTCCGATTGATGCTCGTGGTGATCCACCAGCCGTTTAGCCATAGCCTGGGGCATCCTCACTTGATCGGCCGCACCGGCAGCGAGAGCTGCAGGGCGACGCGACCTGACGAAGTCACTGTTGTGGATAGCGCGCCCCGCTCCAGCTTCGCCAGCCGTTGAGCCAAAAAAAAACCCAAGGCCGCGCCGCATTCTACGATAGCACCCGACTTGCCATCCATCATGAGCCCCGCTGATGGTTCATTCGCCATTGCATCCGGGCCGGCCCAGAGCCCAAGGCGCGCCCATTTTGCATCTGTGCTCCCGTCAGTGGAGAGGCCCATGCCAAGCGTGGTGTTGTGGGAGGGGTGAGCGAGCAGCAACCCGGCAGAGAGTTCCAAAATCCGCGCCACACGCTCGCGATCGGCCAAAATTGCGACCTCTGGCAATGTCTGGTCAATCCGTAAGGCGCAGGCCGGATGGGCCTGGGCAACCCGGTTCAGCACGCCAGTGGCCAGGGGGGCGAGGTCAAGGGCAGTCTGCGTTCCCGGGGCCTCAAGGGTGAAGGCGTGGAGCAGTTCTTCTAACCGCAAAACCCCTGCCTCCAATTCGTGCAAGTCTTGGAATCCACTGGCCGCCTTCAGCCGCGGTAGAATCTCGGCCAAGCATGGCGCAATCTCTGGCGGCATGGCGCCGCTGGCAATCTTGGCAGCCAGCGCAGCATTGGTCGTCTCGAGCCTCGCCAACAGGCTTGCGGAGGGTTGTGCGCCATTCGACAGACTATGCGCTTGCATCCGCCGGGCCCTTGCCCGTGCGGCGGCCACATCAACGGCTTTGGCTATCTCATGGAGGCGGAAAGGCTTTGTCAGAAAATCTGATGCACCAGCCCTTTCGGCTCTTGCTGCATCCTCGGTGGAGGCATTGCCGGAAATAACGACGACCTCAATCGCGCGCCGCTCGTCGGTCTCGCGGGAAATTTCTTCGGCGAGTTCGAGCCCCTCTTCCCCGGCCAGGCGGACATCGGTGATGACCACCTCAATATCCCCCCGCGCGGCCAATTGCCGGCGCGCCTCGGTTGCGGAGTAGACCGAGGCAACGGCGAAACCCAGAATCCTGAGGCCCTGCGCCAATTGGTCCGCCAGCTCGACCTCGTCATCCACCACCAGCACGTGCCGTTGATGTGGGTCAGACTGGACTGCAGCGGTTGGCGACACGGCCGTCAAAGCACACATCAGCCCACTCCGATAAAGAGAAACCCAGGCAACATGCCGATCGACTCGCTGAACGCCTGCCTCGTCAGTCTTCGTTCATGCGCATGATGACTAAAATACACATTTTTACGCATTTTTGAAGACACAAAATTCATCCCTGCGTTTCAAAAAAGCACACCCTGGGGGCTTGGGGCTCGACATCTCTCCACCCACCCCCACCCAAACGCGCGCAGCTCCCACCGCAGGCCTCTCTTTGCCCAAACACAAGGCGGCCGAACACAATCCGCCCAAACACAACCCGGAGGAATAATTCCCATTCCTCAATACGCAATTCAATATGCTGGATGCGGCATTCCAGTGGCAAGCGCCAATGATGTGCATAACGAGGCAAATGAGCCAGGCAGCATCCTGGCTTTGCGCTATTTTTGGGCAATGTCTCACGCTGGGATGCAACCCATGGCGCCGCCGCTCTTCTGTGCGCGGGCCATGCTGAGGCTGGTGGCGACAGCAGCCGCGGCGCTGGCGTAGCGGGCGGTATCAATGCCTTCACCGCCCTCGAGTGCATCATTGCCCGCGCCGGCATCGGGCGTGTCGTCATCCGCAGTGCCAGACAGCACATTGTTGTTGCCATCACCCAAAATAATCTGACCGATAGCCATGGCGTTGTTCCTGCGTGACCACCCAGAATGCCGTGTACCCAAGTTAAATGAAAAATCTAATAGCGTTTTGAGCCTCTGTGATAACGAAAGACAATCAATGAATTTGCGGCCCTTGGCGTGTTTCGGGGCGGTTGCGCGAGCCGGCCGCGAAGCGCAGCGACATTCGTGGCCAAGGCACTGGCTTTCTGTTTTCCCGCATTTTCCGGTCCGCCTTGCGAGGCCGCAAGGCTTGAAAATGCTATGAACTGCAAACCGGTTGCCACACCTTATTGAATGTAGCAGCCTAATGTTCCATGGTGCGCCATCGGCCCGCCAACCCACCGCCGCCCAGGCCGGCCCGTTTGACAGGCAGCAATATAGGTGAAGTTTTTGCGCCCGCCCCCTAAAAATCAATTTAATGTGCTACCGACCAGTCGCTTTATGTTTTTAGTTATATTTATAGTATTTCCGATATTTGTATTTATTGGCATGTACGGCATAATTTTAGTTGCCGCGTATCTCGGAAATTTTGATAAAATTTTTACGTTGTCCGATAATTGGCAATACCCCATAGTAACAATACTCGGTAAACCAATGATTATATTTTTTGTACCCGTGGTGATAATTGTAAACTACATCACATACATTTCTATAATAAGATTTCTCCAGCGTGAGCGTCGAGAATATTTTGGCAAAGTAGAACTTATTATTGAAAGTCTGCCAGCGAGCCTATTCCTTCGGCAGGTCAACGGCGATGGCAGCTCACAATTGATATATCGGGGCGGCCGATATCATGAGGTCTACCGCACCCGCGATGATGATGCTCGTTTCGATGGCGATATTTTTTCCCTCTCGGTCGGCTATCAAAAAGCTGTTGAAACCTATCTGGCATGCCTCAGGGATGGCGAGACGGTGTTGGAATGGGTGTTCCTGCGCCCCGATAAGCCGAGTTGCTGGATCCGCTCCTATTTCAAAACGGTGAGCCTTGATGGCAATGGCGGCGGTGAAATCATCGGCTTTGGCCTCAATATTGACCGCGAGCGGGAAGTAGCCCTGCGCAACGTCCACGCCATTCGCATGAGTTCGATGGGCGAAATGGCCTCCTCCATCGCGCATGAACTCAAGCAACCGCTACAAACCTTGTCGCTTGCGGCGGAAATCACGATGATGCAATCGGTCGGCCACCCTGTTCCGGCGATCAATACGCAGTTGGAGACCATCATCAACCAGGCCCGGCGGGCAGCGGATGTCATCGAGCATTTGCGGCGGTTTTCCCGCGGCGATGTGCCCAATGAGCCACCCCGCCCGGTTGATCTGCGCAAGGCGATCGAAGGCGCATTGGCGCTGGTCGGCGCGTATCTGCGCGCCTCGGGCATTACCGTGACATTCAATGACAACACGAATATTACCCTGCTGGCGCATGAGATTTCCCTGCAACAGGCCCTCACCAACATCTTTATCAATGCACGCGACGCCATGCATGATCTGCCGCCGGGCAAAATCCGGCAATTGCGGATCGCCACCCGGCGCCGGGGCGACCAATTGGCCGAAATCACCATCAGCGACACCGGAGGCGGCATAGACCCCTCGATCTTGCCACGGCTTTTCCAACCCTTCGTGACCACCAAAAGCACGGATGCCGGCACCGGCCTCGGCTTGTCGATCTGCCACGGCTTGCTCACTGCGATGTCGTTCAAGATCAGCGCCCACAACACCGCAGAGGGCGCGCAATTCACCATCACCGGCCCGGCAGAGCGGGCCTCGGCCGGGCAAATCCAGTCTCCATCCACCGGGGTTTGACACGCCGCCATCCCGCCCGCTGCGCCCCTACCCTTTGTCACTGGGCTGGGGCACATCATATTGCTGCCGACCCTAGGAGTATCCCGCATGACCGATCAGGTCCCCGTCACCGTCCTCACCGGCTATCTTGGCGCTGGCAAGACCACGTTGCTCAATCGCATCCTCACGGAAAACCATGGCAAGAAATACGCCGTGGTGATCAACGAGTTCGGCGAACTCGGCGTTGATAACGACCTCGTGGTGGATGCCGATGAGGAAGTCTTTGAGATGAACAATGGGTGCATTTGCTGCACCGTGCGTGGCGACCTGATCCGCATCGTCGCGGGCCTGATGAAGCGGCGGGAGAAATTCGATGGCATCATCGTCGAGACGACAGGCTTGGCCGACCCGGCCCCGGTGGCGCAGACCTTCTTCGCCGATGAGGATGTGAAGCGCGCCGCCAAGCTGGACAGCATCGTCACCGTCGTCGATGCCAAGAACCTCGCCGCCCGCCTGGCCGATAGCCGCGAGGCCGAGGAACAGATCGCCTTTGCCGACCTCATCCTGCTCAATAAGATGGACCTGGTGAATGCGGAGGAGGCGGCCGAGGTTGAGCGCCGCATCCGCGCCATCAACCCCTGGGCCGAGATTATCCGCAGCACGAAATCCGACGCGCCGGTTACCAGCGTCATTGGCCGCGACAGTTTCAACCTGGAGAAGATCCTCGAGCGCGAGCCGGATTTCCTCTCGGGCGAGGACAATCACAGCCACGATACCGAGGTGCTCAGCGTCTCCTTCAAGGTGGAAAACCCGATCGATCCCGAGCGCTTCAACGCCTGGATCACCCAGCTTCTGGCCGCCAAGGGGCAGGATTTGCTGCGGACCAAGGGCATCCTGGCCTATGCCAATGATGATAGGCGCTTCGCCTTCCAGGCGGTGCATATGCTGGCCGATGGCGACTACATCCGCAAATGGCGCGATGATGAACCGCGGCATTCGCGCATCGTCTTCATTGGCCGCGACCTGAACCGCCCGCAACTGCGCCGCGGCTTTGAGGCCTGCCAGGTGGGCGCGCCATCGAGCAATTACGAGGCAGAACTCACCCGCTGGAGCCCGCCTTCGTGAGCGAGACGGCAGAGCATGATTTCCTCTTCGCCGGCCGCGGCGATGGACGGGAATTGGGCGCCTATGTGGTGGCGGTGGATTTCTGCCGCGCCAGCGGTGCGGCGGGCTTTGGCCTGGGCGATGGCAGCGTGCATATCGGCCCGGCCTTCACCGCCCATCAGGCGCATAAGGGCGCGGTGCTGAGCCTTTGCGCCGATGTGACATCCGGCTTCCTCACCGGCGGCGATGACGGCAAGCTGGCCCATACCGGAACCGAAAGCACGGTGCTGGCAGATTATGGCAGCCGCTGGGTTGAGCATGTGGCGGCCCATCCTGAGGGCGTGCGCGCGGCCTCGGTTGGCCGGGCGCTGCATCTGCTGGATGGCGCTGGCAAGCCGCTGAAATCCCTGGCGCATCCTTCCACTGTTGCCGGCATCGCCATCGACGCCAAGGGCAAGCGGGTGGCGGCGAGCCATTACAATGGCGCCTCGCTGTGGTTTGTGGGCGCGAAAGAGGACAAGCCCCGCCTGCTGGAATGGAAAGGCAGCCACGCCGCCATCGCCTTCAGCCCCGATGGCACCCATGTGGTGACGGCGATGCAGGAGATGTCGCTGCATGGCTGGCGCCTGGCCGATGGCCAGCACATGCGCATGTCGGGCTATCCGGCCAAGACGCATTTCCTCTCCTTCACCGCCAAGGGCCGCTGGCTGGCGACCTCGGGGGCGGAGAGTGTTGTACTCTGGCCGTTTTTCGGCGGCGGGCCGATGGGCAAGGCGCCGAGCGAATTGGCCGGTGGCGATGATGTGATGTGCACCGCCGTCGTCTGCCACCCCCAGCATGAGGTTGTGGCGGCGGGTTTCGGCGATGGGTTGGTGCTGATCGCCGAAATCGCCTCGGGCAAGGTGGTGCCGGTGGCGCCACCCGGCAGAGGCGGCATTTCCGCCCTGCGCTGGAACGCCAATGGCAGCATGCTGGCCTTTGGCACCGATAAGGGGTTTTGCGGCACTGTGGATTTGGCCAAGCGATGACAATTCTCACCACCTCTCACCTCACCATGCCCGCCATTGGCCTGGGCACCTGGCCGATGAAGGGCGCGGAATGCGAGGGCGCTATCGAAACCGCGCTGGCCATGGGCTATCGCCATATCGACACCGCCGAGATGTATGGCAATGAGGTTGAGGTCGGCCGGGCGCTGGCGGCCAACCCGGTGCCGCGTGGCGAGATTTTTCTCACCACCAAGGGCTGGTGGGACAAGCCGGATGGACCGGCGCTGCGCGCCGCCTGCGAGGCGAGCCTGGAGCGGCTGAAAACCCCCTATCTTGATCTCTACCTGATCCATTGGCCCTCGCCGCAACTCAACCTGGCCTCGGCCCTTGAGGGGCTGGCACGGATCAGGGCTGATGGGCTGGCGCGCGCCGTGGGGGTTGCGAATTTTCCGGCAGGGCTGCTGCGCGCGGCGCTGGATTTGAACATCGCACCGCTCGCCTGCAACCAGGTGGAGCATCACCCGCTGCTGCCGCAGGCGCCGCTCCTGAAGATGTGCGCGGCCCATGACATGGTGCTGACCTCCTACTCGCCGCTGGGCAAGGGTGAGGTGCCGGCGCATCCCGCGCTGGGCCCCATCGCCGCGCGGCTGGGCTGCACGGCGGCGCAGGTCACATTGGCCTGGGCGCTGGCGCAGGGGCCGGTTTCGGTCATTCCCAAGGCGGCCAGCGCGGCGCGGCAGGCGGAAAATCTGGGCGCGGCCGGTATCACGCTTTCGGCGGCAGATCTGGCCACGATCAGCGCGATCACCGAGCGCCGCCGCTTCGTCAACCCGGGTTTCGCTCCGGATTGGGCGGCCTGACACTTGCCCTCCGCCCCCTCTTTGGGCGATAGGGCGGCTCCACCATGCAGGGATCTTATGATGGCCGAACAGGATGAGGACGAGACGCCGGAACTGGGCATCCCGCTCGAAACCGTCGCCACCATAGCCGACCTCCTCAATGCGCTTGAGGATGACGACCTCGATGAGGATGACGACCTCGACGAAGAGGATGAGGACGACGCCGAAGACGAGGACGTCAACGAGGAACTGGTCGAGGAGTTGGTGAACGAGTTGAGCGAGCCTGAACAGGCCGCCCTGGTGGCCCTGGCCCTGGTTGGCCGCGGTGATCACGAGCCTGAGGAATGGGCCGAAGCGGTGAAGGCCGCCGCCTTGCGCAACGCCAAATCCGACCCGGCGCAGTATCTTCTGGGCCTTGAAGGCGCGGGCTATCTGCTGGGCGAGGGGCTGGCGGCGTTTGGCATCTCGCTTGACGAGATTGAACGGTGAGCGGGTTGCGGATGATGCGCCCGCTGGGCGTCAGCCTTCTGCTGCTGGCGGCCTGTGCCGATGCGCCCCCACCCCCCGCGGTGGTGGGCAGCGTGCCCCCGCCCCCGCCCTCGCGCTTCGATGGCACTTATCGCGGCATGGCCACGCGCAGCTTCGGCACGGCCAATGATTGCGGCCGGCCCAGCGGCCAGCTTTACATGATCCTGGCGCAGGGCCGCGCCACGGGCTCGCTGCCCGCAAGTGGCGAGGCGCGCGGCGTGGTCAGCAGCGATGGCAGCCTGACATTGCGCGCCACGCTTGATGCCACCCAGCGTGCAACGGGCCGCATTTCTGACAGCTTCGAGTTCACCGCCCGCTTCCAGACCCGCAATTGCGCCTGGGATATCCGGCTCAATCGCGAAGGCTGAGGGCCGCGCGCCCGGAAGTGCCATAAACCCGCGAAACCTCTCCGAGGAGCATCCATGACCGAACTCTCCCCCGCGGCACTCGACCAACTCTTCCGTGAGGCCCGCACCCATAATGCATGGCAGGACCGCCCGGTGACGGATGAGCAGCTGCATGCGCTTTACGATGTGCTGAAATTCGGCCCCACCAGCGCCAATTCCAGCCCGGCCCGCTTCATTTTTGTCCGCACGCCGGAGGGTAAGGCCAAGCTGAAGGGCTCCCTGAGCCCAGGCAATATCGAGAAGACGATGACCGCGCCGGTCACCGTCATCGTCGCCCATGATCCGAAATTCTACGACCTGCTGCCAAAGCTCTTACCGCATGCCGATGCGAAGAACTGGTTCAGCGGCAATTACTCGCTGGCCGAGCAGACGGCATTTCGCAACGGCACGCTGCAGGGCGGCTATCTGATCATGGCGGCGCGGGCGCTGGGCTTGGATACCGGCCCGATGAGCGGCTTCGATTCTGGCAAGGTGGAGGAGGCCTTCATGACCGATAACGGCTGGAAGGCGAATCTGCTGATCAATATTGGCTATGGCGACCCTGCCGGCCTCTTCCCCCGCAGCCCGCGCCTGGCGTTTGAAGAGGCATGCCGTTTCGCCTGAGCCAGGCCCCGGACAAGAAAAAGGGCCGCACCCGCGAGGGGCGGCCCGTTTATGCCCTGGGTCGCGGATAAGATCAGGTGTTGGAGACGCGCATGGGAGGCGCCACATCATGCTCCCGCGCCGATTGGGCGGCGAGCATGACCCGAAGCGCTGCCTGGCGCCGCAGCGCACCAAGCCGCTGCTCCTCCTTCGCCCGACGCTTTTCATCGAACCAGACGAGCATCAGCGGCACGACCGCGAGCGCGACCATGAACAGCATCAGAATGCCGGGGGCGATGTGCAGTGGGAGCGCAGGCATTGGTCTCTCCAGAATCAGTCAGGCATCGATTCTCGCGCCCAACGCCTTGCTGATGCACCGCATCGTCTGAACCTTCGCTGAGTGCGGTGTTCAGGCGATATTCAGCTTTATGAGGATGTGATGAACGGCATGCGCCGCCAATTTCTTCTTACCCTGGCTGTTCTGCCGGCCCTGGCGCCGATGGCCCTGGCCCAGGACCGCCGCGACCATGAGCGCGCCCGCGTGGCGCTGGAGGCGGGCGAAATCCGCCCTCTCGCCGAATTGCTCGGCGATGTGGAGCGGCGGTTTCATGGGCGGGTGATCGAGGCCGATCTGGACCGTGATGACGGCCAATGGCTTTATGAATTCAAGATTTTGCCGCCCAATGGAAGGATGTTCGTCATTGAGGTGGATGCGGCGACGGGCGCCTTGCTGCGCTCCCGCGGGCAGGTGCAAACGCGGCCTTGAGCCTATTCCGGTCGCAAAGGCTCTAAGCCTTTGTTTGGCGGGCGGATGATGTTCGAGCAGGCTGCTGAAAAGCGCTGATGGCGGGGAAAAGAACGAAAGGGCTTGGCCCCTCGCGCTCTCCCACCAGGGCCGACATGTATAGAGGCGATTTTCCCGGAATTTTAAATAATTATATCAATATCCTAACGAAGGTGCAGGAAACTAAGTTTCCTGCTGGGGTGCGCGACGGGCAAAGCCCCTCGATCTTGTTCCACACGCGCTTAGAGCCTTTTCCGTTCGCCTCGGCTCACTGCACAGGCTCTAAGCTTTTGTTTGACTAG
>NZ_JBBARU010000068.1:0-14438 GCF_040399605.1 Rhodovarius sp.
TCCCGGCCCGATGGCGGCGACAATGCTCGCCGATCACGGCGCCGAGGTCATCAAAATCGAACCGCTGGAGGGCGATACCCTGCGCGCCTGGAAGGTGGGCGGCGTGGAGACGAGTTGGAAGACGATCTGCCGCAACAAATTCTCCGTGGCGCTGAACCTGCGCAACCCCGCCGCCATCGAGGCGGTGCTGGCGCTGTGCGAAACCGCCGCCATCTTCGTGGAAAGCTTCCGCCCCGGCGTGCTGGAGGCGATGGGGCTCTCCCCCGAGACCCTGCTGGCCCGCAACCCGGCGCTGGTGATCGTGCGCATCTCCGGCTGGGGCCAGACCGGCCCCTTCGCCCATAAACCCGGCTTCGGCACGCTGGTGGAGGGCTATTCCGGCTTTGCCGCGGTGAATGGCTTTGCCGATCGTGAGCCGGTGCTGCCGCCGATGTTCATGGGCGATGCCTATGCCGGGTTGCATGGCGCGGGCAGCACCATGATCGCACTGCGCCACGCCGAGAAAACCGGCCGCGGCCAGGTCATCGACCTCAGCCTCTTCGAGCCCATTTTCAATGTGCTGGAGCCGCAAATGGCCAATTGGCGCATCACCGGCACCCTCAAGCCACGCACCGGCTCACGCTCCACCAACACTTCGCCGCGCAATGCCTATCGCACCGCCGATGGCGGCTGGGTCTGCCTCTCCGCCTCCACCCAGGGTATGACGGAAAAACTGTTCCGCAGCATTGGCCGTGAGGATCTGATCACCGACCCACGCTTCGCCCGCAACCCGGACCGGGTGCGCAATGGCGTCGAATTGGACGAGATCATCGCCGGCTATGTCGGCGCGCGCAGCATGGCGGAAAACCTGGCGCATTTTGATGCCACGGGCGTGACAATCGGCCCGATCCAGGACGCGCAATCGCTCGAGGCCGATCATTACGTGGCCGCGCGCGAGGCCTTGATCGAAGTGCCCGATGCCGACATGCCCGGTGGCTGGCTGCCCATGGGCGGCCATGTGCCAAGATTGTCGGAAACGCCAACCATCCTGGCCCGCCCAGCACCGAGGCTGGGCGAGCATAATGAGGCCATTCTGGGCGCAGAGACCTGCACGCGGTTGCGGCAGGCCGGCGCGATGGCCGTCTGACTTAGGCGGTCTTTTCAGCGGCCGGTTCGGCAGCGGGGGTTTGGGCTTCCGCCGCGTCTTCGCCCGCGGCGTGGTTTTCCTTGCTCTCCACCTCAGCGGCCTCGGCGGCAGGCTCGGCAGCGAGGATTTGGGCTTCCGCGGCTTCTTCGCCCTCGTCTTCGCCCTCGTCTTCGTCGCCGTCCTCGTCATCCTCATCATCGATCTCGAGGGTGAACATGTCGTCGCGCACGGCGGCAAGGCATTCCCGGAAGGTGTTCAGCACCCATTCCCGGCCCGCGCCCTCTTCGCGGCCTTCGCCCTTCGCAATCATATGCAGCAAGGCGAATGCCACCGCCGCGTCGCTATCGCCTTCAATCTCAATGTTCATCGGGCCCATCCCTGTCCAGGTTGCGTGAGGCGGCATTCTCGCGCGCCGCTGTTGCAGAACGATGGGCAGGGCCGTGACGTTTCAACTCACATTGTCGCGCCCAGCACCCAGGGGGCGAATTCCGCATCGCCAAAGCCCAGCGCCTCGCTTTTCGTCGGCGCCCCGCTCGCCGTGGCCAGCATATGGCGGAAAATCCGCTCGCCGCATTCGGCCACGCTCTCCGCCCCCTCCAGCACCGTGCCGCAATTGATGTCCATATCCTCCTCCATATGGCGGAAGATGGTCGAATTCGTCGCCAGCTTCAGCGAAGGCGCCGGCTTGCAGCCAAAGACGCTGCCGCGGCCGGTGGTGAAGCACATCAGGTTCGCACCCCCCGCCACCTGGCCGGTCGCCCCCACCGGGTCATAGCCCGGCGTGTCCATGAAGACGAAGCCCTTCGCCGTCACCGGCTCGGCATAGCCCACCACATCGACGAGGTTGGTCGTGCCCGCCTTCGCCATGGCGCCCAGGGATTTTTCCAGGATGGTGGTCAGCCCGCCGGCCTTATTGCCGGGCGAGGGGTTGGCGTTCATCTCCGCCCCCTCGCGCGCGGTGTAATCCTCCCACCACTTCATCACCCCCACCAGCTTCTCGCCCACCTCGCGTGAGACGGCGCGCCGCGTCAACAAATGTTCGGCACCATAGGTTTCCGGGCTTTCCGAGAGAATCACCGTGCCGCCCTGCGCCACCACCAGGTCACTGGCCGCACCCAGCGCGGTATTGGCGGAAATGCCGGAATACCCATCCGAGCCGCCGCATTGCAGCGCCACGCAGAGCGCGCTGGCCGGCACCGCCACCCGGGTCACCGCATTGGCCTCGGCCAGCACCTCACGCACGAAGCCGATGCCGGCCTCCACCGTCTTGCGGGTGCCGCCGGCCTCCTGAATGGTCAGCGTGCGCAGGCGCCCGGCCAGGCGCTGCTCCTCCAGCATGCCGCCCAGTTGGTTCACCTCGCAGCCCAGGCCAATGGCGATGACATGGGAAAAATTCGGGTGTCGCGCAAAGCCGGCCAGCACCCGGCGGAGAACCCGCAGCGGCTCCTTCTCGGTCATGCCGCAGCCGGTCTTGTGGGTGAGTGCCACCACGCCATCGACCTGGGCGTAATCGGCCAGCGGGTCATGCCCGTCGCCAAAGGGGTTTTTGGTGAAGGCGCGGGCGATGAGGTCCGCCACATGGGCTGAGCAATTCACGCTGGTGATGATGCCAATGTGATTGCGCGTGGCCACCCTTCCATCGGCGCGGCGGATGCCCTGAAACACCTCCGGCACCTCGGCCAGCGCCGTCGCCCTGGCATCCACCCCCCAGGCGTAATCGCGGGCGAAATCGCCCATCGCCATATTGTGGGTATGCACCCATTCCCCCGGCGCGATGGGCTGGGTGGCGAAGCCGATGATCTGGCCATAGCGGCGCACCGCCTCGCCCGGGGCATGGCCCATCACCGCCACCTTGTGCCCGGCCGGCACCCGCCCCCGGGCCACGATATTGGGCCCAACCGGCGTGCCTGGCGGCAGGGCTGCGCGGGCAATGACCACGCCATCCTGCTCATGCAGCCGGATGACGGGCGGGGCGGTGATGCTGTCCATGATGGTTCCTCCTGTTCGCGCAGCGTAACCCGCGATTGCGGGGCTGTCTCTCGGGCGGGCCTCGACATTCGCCGCTGGAGCATGATGATGGCCCCCTCCGCCACACCCAAATCTGGGGGTATTTCGCCTGTTCACCGCCATTCGCCGCAGCGCGGCACAGCTTGATGTCACCACGACGCCGGGCGGGTGGGCGCGATGAGCGGCCCCCAGGAAGAGGTCGCGCGCATCGCGGCCCATCCACGCTTCGCCACCGCCCGCGCCACCATGCGCGCCGAGCATGGCCGCACCGTCGAGGATATCATCCGCCTGACCGAAATCCCCGCACCGCCCTTCGCCGAGGAGGCGCGGGCCGCGGCCTATCTCGCCATGCTGCACGCGCATGGGCTGGAGGAGGTGGAGCAGGATGAGGTGGGCAATGTGATGGGCCGCCGGCGCGGCTTCGGCAATGGCGAGACCCTGGTGGTCGCCGCCCATCTCGACACCGTCTTCCCCGCCGGCACCGATGTGACGGTGTGCCGCGAGGGCACCAGGCTCTTCGCCCCCGGCGTGGGCGATGACACCCGCAGCCTGGCGGTCAACCTGGCATTTCTGCGGGCGATGGATGCGGCCGGCATTCGCACCCGGGCCGATATTCTCTTCGTGGGCGATGTGGGCGAGGAGGGGCTGGGCGATTTGCGCGGCGTGCGCCACCTCTTCACCCAGGGCCGCCACGCCGGAAAGATCGACGGGTTCTTGACCGTGGACAGCCCGGAGGTGGAGCGCATCGTCACCGGTGGCGTGGGCTCCAAGCGGTTTCGCGTCCTCTTCCGCGGCCCAGGCGGGCATAGCTTTGGCGCCTTCGGGCTGGTCAATCCGATGTATGCCATGGCGCTGGCGGCCACGGGCATTGGCCGCATCACGGTGCCACGCCAGCCGGTGACGACGCATTGCGTCTCCATCGTCTCCGGCGGCACCTCGGTGAATGCGATTCCCAATGAGGTGCGGATGGAGGTCGATCTGCGCTCCCGCTCGGCCGAGGAACTGGCGCGGCTGGAGCGTGAATTCCACCGCATCGTCACCGAGGCGGTGGCCGAGGAAAACGCGGTGCGCGATGGGCGGGACGGCCCGGTGACGGCGCAGATCATCGCCATTGGTGACCGCCCGGCGGGCGAGACGGATGCGGCCTCGCCCATGGTGCAGGCCGCCACCGCCGCCGTCGCCCATCACGGCTACAAGGTAAGCTATGAGGATAGCAGCACCGACGCCAATATCCCCATGAGCCTGGGCATTCCAGCGCTGCGCATTGGCAGCGGTGGGCGCGGCGGGCGGGCGCATAGCCTCGATGAATGGATCGATGTGGAGGAGGAGGAGAGCCTGCGCGGCATGGCCGCCAGCCTGCTCACCATTCTGGCCGTGGCGGGGGTGGAACTGGACTGAGAGGGCCGCTTGCGCTGGATCAAAGCCGCTTGCATCCCGCCCCGCTAGCCTCCCGCAAAGCCGCCGAGGGGAGGACGCCATGCCCAACCGCCATCTGGTCGATCTGGTGCGCGACCAACACCCCTTGACCATGCCGCCCGATGGCAGCGTGGCAGAGGCCTGTGCTGCCATGCATCGCCGCCGGGTGGGTGCCATGCTGGTGGTGGATGAGGCCCATCACCTGCTGGGCATCTTCACCGGGCGCGATGCGCTGCGCTGCCTGGCCGAGCACGCCAATCCCGGCAGCATGCCGCTGCGCGCGGTGATGACGGCCAATCCCTGCACCATGGAGACCTCCAGCAACGCCATGGATGCGCTGCGGCTGCTCAATGATGCCGGCATCCGGCACCTGCCCATCGTCGATCACGGCAAGCTGATGGGCATCGTGTCACGCTATGATTTCCGCCAGATGGAGCATCGGCGGCTGGATGAGGAAAGCGGCTTCTTCGAATCGCTGCGATAGCCACGCCCCCAGCCGGGGCGCCTGGCTGGACAATGCCGCCATCCTGCCCGACGCTTGGCCCATGAGCATGACCGAGGCCACCAACCCACCCGATGAGGTGATCGCCGCATTGCTGCGCCGGCGGCCGCGCGTGGCGCTGGTCGGCGCATCGGACAAGCCCAATCGGCCGAGCTTTGGCGTGATGCGCTTTCTGCTGGAACACGGCTTTGACGTGGTGCCGGTCAATCCACTGCTGGCCGGGGGCGTGATTCAGGGCCAGATGGTGGTGGCGGGCCTCGCCGAGGCCGGGGCGCTCGACATGGTCGATGTCTTCCGACGCAGCGAGGATACCGGCCCTGTGGTCGAGGAGGCGTGGCAGCTGGGCGCGCAGGCGGTGTGGCTGCAGCTTGGCGTCGTCAATGCGGCCGCCGCCATAGCCGCCCGGGCAGCCGGTGCGCTGATGATTCAGGACCGCTGCCCCGCCATCGAATGGCCACGCCTGGCCTTGTCCGATAGCCCCTGAACCGCCGCGTCGGGGCTGTTCAGTGCGATTGCGTGGCCTCGCCATCGGCCGAGCGACGGGAGGCTGCCGGGCGTGGGCGCATCGCCGCAGCCGCCTCGGGCGCCTCCTCGGTGGAAGCGGCCGGGCTCTGGGGGGGCATGGCCTCCGCGGGCGGCTGAGCCTGCATCGCGCGGGCCATCACATCGCTGAACTGACGGGCGGTTTCGCTGATGAAGGCCATCTGCTGGGCGGAGAGATCCTGCAGCGATTCGCATTGCGCCAGGGCCTGCAAATGCTGGGCATGGGCCTGCAACCGCTGGCCGGTGAAGCGCAGGGAATGTGAGGACAGGGCCTGGGCCATAGTCGCGATCATCAAGGGCGAGGTCGCGAAAACCGTCACGCTGGATTGCGGCTGGGCGGGCTGGTTCGGGGGGGCCATGATTTTAACTCCAACAGAAAAACCCATGCTACGCCCGCTGCCCATCGCATTCGCATCACATCCACGCGTGGCGGCCGCCGCGCCGCACCATGTGAAGTGCCCCAGCCGGCGAATATGACAAACAGCATCCCCGCTTGAATCCCGCAGGGAGATGCGCCACATGGTTCGATGAACGGGATTTAACATTTCCCGGTTTCGCAACCGCCAGAGGAACACCCAGGTCCCATGACCGACGACGAGCGCCGCATCATCTCCGAATACGTCCAGCGCGTGGCCGGCGCCGCGCAGCCGGCAGCCGCCAGCGCCTCCCCCTGGGGCGGGCGGGCGCCCTCCGTGGCCCCCACGCCGCAATTGCCGCCGGTGGATCGCGAGGCCGATGCCATGATCGCCCAGCTCTTCCAGCAATATCCCGAGGCGCGCTACCGCATCACCCAGACCGCCTTTGTGCAGGAGCACGCGCTGGTTCAGGCGCAGAACCGCATCCAGGAGCTGGAATGGGAGGTGGAGAATGCCAGCCGCCAGGCCCAGGCCGCCAATTCCCGCGGCTTTCTGGGCTTTGGTGGCAGCCGCCCCGCGGCGATGCCACCGCGGCCCATGCCGCAATATCCGCCCGGCTATAATGCCCAGGCGCTGCAGGGCCGCCAGGGCCCGGGCTTCCTCGGCACCGCCATGATGACCGCGGCGGGCGTCGCCGGCGGCATGGTGCTGGGCAATATGCTGATGAATGCCTTCTCGGGCGGCGGCGCAGCGCAAGCGGCTTCTGCCGCAGCGGCCACCGGCGCTGGCGCCTTCGGGCAGGAGGCGGTGCCAACCGCCTCGGCCTGGACCGACCCTGGCGCGGCCTCGGGCTGGGGCAGCCCGGCCAGCGATGCCGGCGGCAGCTCCCGGCAGGATGCCGCAGGCGCCCATGATAATGGCGGCAATGATGCCTCGGGCGGCTATGATGATGCATCGGGCGGCTACGACGAGGAAAACTGAGCCACCCCACAGGGTGGATTCAGCGCCGCGAGGGGGCAACCTCTCGCGGCTTTTTTATGCCCCGAGCAGCCGGTAAAGCCGGGCGATGGGCGGCCAAATCTCGGTCATCCTCGCCCGCTCGGCCCAGAGAAAATAAACGCCCCAGGCGACCAGGCAGAGCGAGGCAAGCCAGGCCAGGCGCAGCAAAAGCGGGCCGTGCAGGCTCTCGGGTTCGGCTGGCGGTGGCGGTGGCGGTTCAACCAGGCGCGATGGCGGCGGCAAGGCGATGGGCTGACGAGGGGGCGGGAGTGTTGGCTCGGGCTGGGCTGCGGGCAGTTCTGGCTTCGGCAGCGCCGCCCCGGGGGGCAGCGGGCGGGCGAACCATTCATGCGCGCAACGGGCGCAATGCATCATCCGCCCCTCACCGATCATGCTGTCGGGCACGCTGTAGATCGCTGCACAGGCGGGACAGGCGAGTTGCATCAGGCCTCGGGATGAATTTGAGGCTGTTTGCCTGAAAGCCAGGGCAATGCGCAACCATTGCCGACAGCCGGCTTGGCGAAGCGCCGCCAGCACTGGCACAAGGCTGCATGGTCAGGCTGGACAACATCACCCTGCGCTACCGCCCAAATGCCACCCCGGCGCTCAATGGGGTGGATTGCCACCTCGCCGCCGGCAGCTTCAGTTGGCTGATGGGGCCATCGGGCGCCGGAAAATCCTCCTTCCTCAAGCTGTTGCACCTGGCCGTGCGGCCCAGCGCCGGGCAACTCCATGTGATGGGCCGCGCCATCCACACCGCGCGGCGGCAGGAATTGCCAGCGCTGCGCCGGCGCATTGGCGTGGTGTTCCAGGATTTCCGCCTGCTGCCGCATCTCGATGTGCTGGAAAATGTCGCCCTGCCGCTGCGCATCGCCGGCCGGGGCGAGCGGCAATTGCTGGCCGACGCCACCGAAATGCTGCGCTGGGTCGGCCTGGGTGAACGGCTGAAGGCCCGGCCCGAGGAATTATCCGGCGGCGAGCAGCAACGCGTCGCCCTGGCCCGCGCCGTGGTCGCCCGCCCCGCCCTGCTGCTGGCCGATGAGCCGACCAGCAACCTCGATGAGGCACAATCCCGCCGCGTGGTGGCGCTGCTGCAGCAAATGCACCGGCTGGGCAGCACCGTGGTGGTGGCCACCCATAATCAATGGCTGGCTGAGGAAAACCCCGCCGCCATGCTGCGGCTGGAAGCGGGGAGGCTGGTCGAGCATGGCTGAACGCACACCGCGCACCCGTGGCCGCGACCCGCTGGGCCTCAAGCGCGCCATGGCGGACCGTCTGCTGCCCGGGCTGGTGGCGGCCATGGCGCTGCTGGCAGCACTGGCTCTGGCCGGCGCCAATGCCGCCGCCACCATGGCCAGCCGCTGGGAGGGCGGTGCCGCCGCCGCCATGATGGTGCAATTGCCCCGCAGCATTGCCGTGGCACCGGCCGCCGCCCGCCTGGCCGCCCTGCCCGGCGTGGCCGAGGCCATTCCGCTGGACCATGACCGCCTGGCCGCCCTGCTACGCCCCTGGCTGGGCGATGCCTCCGGCCTGCCGCTGCCGGGGATGATTGAACTGCGCCTGACCAGCCTCGGCCCCGCCTCCCTCGCCCTGCCGGCAGCGATTGAGGCCACCATCCCCGGCGCGCAAGTGGAGGCGCATGGCGTCTGGGTCGCGCGGCTCTCGGCGCTGGCGCGCAGCCTGCAGGCCCTGGCCTGGCTGGTGCTGGCGCTAGTGGCCGGTGTGGCAGCGGCGATGGTGGCGGTGGCCACACGAGCCGGCATCGCCGCCCGGCGCGCCACCATCCTCATCCTGCATGACATGGGGGCGACGGATGGCACCATCGCGCGGCGATTCGCCGGGCGCATCGCCTGGCTGGCAGGGCTGGGGGCAGTGCTGGGTGCCGCCGCCGCCGCGCCCCTGCTATGGCTGCTGGGTGGGCTGGCGGCGCCGCTGCTCGGCGATACGCTCACAATGCCCTGGGCGGCCCTCGCCGCCCTCCCCCCGGCGGCGGCGGCCATTGCCTGGGCCACCGCCCATGCCGCCGTGCGGCTCTGGTTAAGGTCCTTGCCATGATGATTGTCTGGTTGCGTTCACTGCTGTTCAACCTGGGTTTTTATGGCTTCACCACGGTGACGGTGCTGACCTCCCTGCCTTTGCTGGCACTGCCACGCGGGGTGCTGCTCTGGGTGCTGCGCAGCTATACCTGGATCGTCGAGGCCATGCTGCGCGTGTTCTGCAACATTCGGGTGCAGGTCGAGGGGGCCGAGCATATCCCACCGGGTGCCGTGCTGATCGTCAGCAAACACGGTTCGGCCTTTGACACGGTGTTCTGGCTCAACCGCCTACCGGACCCCTGCTACATCATGAAGATCGAGCTGATGCGCATCCCCGTCTGGGGCTGGATGGCGCGCAAATGCGAAATGGTGGGGGTGGACCGCGCCGGTGGCGGGGCGGCGCTGAAGAAAATGGTCCGCGAATGCCAGGCCGCCGCCTCGGCCGGCCGGCAGATCGTGATCTACCCCGAGGGCACCCGCGCCGCCGCCGGCGCCACTGAGCCCTATCAGCCCGGCGTGGCCGCCATTGCCGGCGTGACGAAACTGCCGGTGGTGCCGGTGGCGACCAATTCAGCCCTGTTCTGGGGGCGCAATTCATTCCTGAAATTCCCCGGCACGATCCGGGTAAAGATTCTGCCGCCGCTGGAGCCAGGGCTCAGCCGGGCGGCGCTGATGACGCGCCTTGAAGAGGTGATTGAGGGCGAGACGCGGGCAATGCTCTGAGGGGCTACTGAAAAATGGATCGCAGGGGGGGGTGACAAGATCGAGGGGCTTTGCCCCTCGAGCACCCCAGCAGGAAACTGAGTTTCCTGCACCTTCGTTAGATTTCTGATTTAATTATTTAAAATTCCAGGAAAATCGTCGACATATATGTCGACCCTGGTGGGAGGGCGCTAAAGGGCAAAGCCCTTTCGCTCTTTCCTCCCCCATCAGCGTTCTTCAGCGCATGGCGGCGATGGCAGCTTCCAACTGCGCCAATTCCATCGCGCCGGGGATGATGCTGTCGCCAATGACCAGCGCCGGCGTGCCCTGGATATCGAGCGCGCGGGCAAGGCCGAGATTGGCCTCAAGCCGGCGCGCAATGGCCGGGTCGTCCATCTCGCGGCGCAGCCGCGGCCATTCCAGGCCAAGCCGCTCGGCCTCGCGCCGCAGCACGGCCTCGCTCACCTCCTCGCGCAGGCGCATCAGCGCGTCATGCAATTGCAGATATTTGCCCTGGCGCTGGGCGGCCAATAGGGCCCGGCTGGCCAGCACGCTATTGGGGCCCAGAATGGGCATATCCTTCAGCACCAGCCGGACATCGCGGTTGCGTCGGAGCATCTCCTCCAGCGTCTGGTGCATCGCCCGGCAATAGCCGCAGCGGGCATCGAAGAATTCCACAATGGTGATGGCGCCGGCGGCATTGCCGCGCACCGGGTCGGCCGCATCGCGCAGCAGCGCATCGGCCTGGGCGCGGATGGCCCGGCGCTGGGTCTCGGCGGCCGCTGCCTGGTCGGCGCTGTCCATCGCCGCGAGGGCATCGCGCAGGATTGAGGGATCCTCCGCCAGGGCGCGGCGGAGCAGGGCCAAAACCTCCACCCGCTGCGCCTCGGTCAGGCCCTGGGCTGCGGCCGGCAGGGCAAGGGAGAGGCCCAACAGGGCGCGGCGGGTGGGTACCATGATCTGCTCCATGTCGCTTGTTATCATGGCATGAATCGCGTCCCGGCACATGGGGTTGTTGCGAGGGTGGGCGAAGGCGTCTATCCGGCGATGTCCTGACTGTGCTGGGAAGCCGCAATCACCATGAAGATTTCGCCCAAACCTCTGCTGCTGCTGGCCGCGACCCTGGGGCTTGCGGCTTGCGAATCCACCCGCGAGGGCCTGTTCGGCCCCTCGGCGCCGCCGGCTGGTTCGCAGGGTTTCGTGCGCGGCTTTCTCGGCGGCGTCGCCTCCGAGGAGCCGAGTGCGAGCGCGGTGGCCCGGGCGGTGCTCAGCGCCGGCGGCACGGCGGGCGATGCAGCGGCGGCTGCGGGCTTCATGCTCGCCGTCACCCTGCCATCGCGCGCGGGGCTGGGCGGTGGCGGGGCCTGCGTGGTCTATCACCCCCGGCGCGATGCGCCCGAGGCGCTGATCTTCATGCCAGGCGCGCGCCAGGGCGGCACCGCAACGGCCGACCGTCCGGCCGCGGTGCCGATGATGGCGCGCGGGCTTTTCGCGCTCACCACCCGCATGCAGGGCGCCCGCCCCTTCGAGGAGCTGATTGCACCGGCCGAGCAGATGGCGCGCTTCGGCGCCCCCGCCTCCCGCGCGCTGGTGGCGGATCTGGCCGTGGTGGGCGGCGCTTTGCTGGCCGACCCCAATGCCCGCGCCGTCTTCACCCGGCCCGATGGCACGGCGCTGCGGGTGGGTGACACCTTCACCAATACCCCCCTGGGCGGCACGCTGACCGCGCTGCGCACCCAAGGGGTGGGCGATATGCATCAGGGCGGCTTCGCTCGGCGCTTGACCGAGCTGGTGCCTGCGGCCGGCGGCGGCGATATGACGCTGGGAGAGCTGCGCGCCGCCCTGCCGGCCTTGGGCCCGGCCCTGGTGCGTGAGGCGGGTGGCGGGGACCGCATCGGCTTCCTGCCGTTGGATGGCGGGCTGGCGGCAGCGGCGGGCTATGCCGCGCTGGCCTCTGGCCAGAGCGCCGAGCAGGCCCAGGCCCGCGCCCTGGCCGTGGCCGCCGCTTCGCGCAGCGGCCAGGGCAGCAATGCCGAGGCGCTGCTGGCCCAGGCCGATCTGCCGCCGGGCAGCTTCCCCGCGCTGCCGGCCAGCACGGCGCTGACGGTGTTTGACCGCCAGGGCGGCGCAGTGGCCTGCATTTTCACCATGAACAACCTCTTTGGCACCGGGCGCATGGCGCCGGGCACCGGCATGCTGCTGGCCGCAGCCCCCGGCCTGGGCGCGGTGCAGCCGCCCCTGGCCGCGGCCGCGATCGGCTGGAACCCCACGCTGCGCGCCTTCCGCATGGCCGTGGCGGCTTCTGGCCAGCAGGCAGCGCCCATGGCGGTGGCCGGGCCGCTCGCGGCGCAGATGCGGCGGCGGCTGGAGCCGATTTATGCGGTGGTGGATAATTCACCCGAGCCGGGGCGGACGCAGCTGGGCGCCTGCCCGGGCTATTTGCCCGGCCGGCCGCAGGAATGCCAGGCGGTGAGCGACCCGCGCGGCCTGGGCGTGGCGCTGGGCGCCGTCGATTGATCAAGGTGGGCCGCGGCGCGATGGCGCCGCCTTTTCTGGTGATGGACGTGATCACCGCCGCCAATGCGCGCGCAGCAGCGCTGCCACCCGACGCGCCCGCCATCCTGCGCATGGAGGTGGGCCAGCCGGCCACTGGCGCGCCGGCCGGGGCGGTGGCGGCGGCGATGGCCGCACTCGGGGCGCGCGCGCCCATGGGCTATACCGAGGCCTTCGGCCTGCCCTCGTTGCGCGCGCGCATCGCCCGGCATTATGCGCAGCGCTATAGCCTCACGGTGGATCCGGCGCGCATCGCCGTGACGGTGGGTGCCTCCGGCGCCTTCCCACTCGCCTTCCTGGCGGCGTTTGATCGGGGCGACAGGGTGGCAATGGCAGCACCCTTCTACCCACCCTATGCCAATATCCTCACCGCGCTGGGCATGCAGCCGGTGCTGCTGGAATGCGGGCCCGAAAGCCGCTTCCAACCCACCATCGCGATGCTGGAGGCGCTGGACCCGCTGCCCGATGGCCTAGTGGTGGCCAGCCCCTGCAACCCGGCCGGCACCATGCTCACGCCGGAGGAATTGGCGGCGATTGCCCGCTGGTGCCATGCCAAAGGGGTGCGGCTGATCTCGGATGAGATTTATCACGGGCTGAGCTGGGGCACGGTGGCGGAAAGCTCGGCCGCCGCCTTCTCACCCAGCGCCGTGGTGGTGAACAGCTTCTCCAAATACTGGTCGATGACCGGCTGGCGGGTGGGCTGGCTGCTGCTGCCGGAGGATCTTGTCCGGCCGGTGGAATGCCTGGCGCAGAATATGTTCATCTCGGCGCCGCATATCGCGCAGTTGGTGGCCGAGGCAGCGATGGACTGCACCATCGAGCTGGAGGCCAACAAGGCGCGCTACGCGGCCAGCCGCGCCGCCTTGCTGGAGGGGCTGCCACGCGCCGGCTTCACCGATATCGCCGCCGCCGATGGTGCCTTCTACCTGTGGTGCGAGATCAGCCGGCTGAGCAATGACAGCCTGGCCTTCGCCGCCACGATGCTGGATGCGGCGGGCATTGCCGCAACCCCCGGGGTGGATTTCGACCCTGCACGGGGTGGGCGATACCTGCGCTTCAGCTATTGCGGCGCCCCGGAGGATATGGCGGCGGCGCCCGCCCGCCTGCAGGCCTGGCTGGGGCGCTGAGCCTCATAACATCGGGCTTGGCGGCGCGTGGCGGGCTGCGGCGGCGGGTGCGAGCGCCGGGCCGCGCTGCATCTGCTGGTCACGCACGATATAGCCGCGGCCCCAGACGGTGCCGATGAGATTATCCGCCCCCGCGCTGCCCAGCTTCTTCCGCAGCTTGCAGATGAAGACGTCGATAATTTTGGAATCCGGCTCATCAATGCCGCCATAAAGATGGTCGAGGAAATTTTCCTTGCTGAGCACGGCGCCACGGCGAAGCACCAGCAATTCCAGGATGGCGTATTCCTTGCTGGTGAGCGGCACCGGCAGGCCATCAACCGAAACCTCACGCGCCGAGAGATCCATAGTGATGCCACCGACTTCGAGCCGGGAATGCGAGAAACCCTTGCTGCGCCGGATGATGGCCTGCAGCCGGGCCACCAGCTCCTGCTGGTCAAAAGGCTTGGCCAGGTAGTCATCGGCGCCGGCCTGTAGGCCCTTGATTTTCTGCTCGGCGCGGGACTGGGCGGAGAGCATCAGGATGGGGGCGGTGTTTTTCATCGCCCGCAGCCGGCGCACCACATCGAAGCCTTCACCATCTGGCAACATCACATCCATGATAATGGCGTCGTAATCATAGAGCTTGGCGAGATCGATGGCCTCGGCGCCGGTTTCGGCGGTATCGGCCACCATCTGGGCCTTTTGCAGCACGAAGGTGATGCCGCGGGCATTGGTTCGATCATCTTCGGCGAGCAGAATGCGCATTGGGGGAACCTTTTGGTTGCTGATGAGCACAGATTACTACCTATGCGTGTATTGTCCAGGGCATTTACACCTCAAAGATGTCTCATTAACAAGACAAGTGGGGTACTTATCCATTCATCGAGAATCACCCGCCAAAGAGAGCCTCTCCAGCGTTTCGGCATAAAAAAAGCGGCTGGTTCGCACCAGCCGCTCCCTATGCCCGCGATCTTGGCCGCGCGGTCAGCTTTCCTCGTCTCGCTCGCCTTCAACTTCGATCTCAGCGTCGATCGCCTCATCCTCGTCATCGAGGTCATCGGCCTCCAGCGCCACCGCATCGGCATCGACATC